>NZ_JBNKYW010000039.1:0-9509 GCF_050301095.1 Roseibium sp. | reverse complement strand
TCTGGAGATGCGCAACCAGGCGCGTGTCCACCTGTGGTACGAAAAACGTTTCGGCCGTCCCTACCGGCCGCTTGACTGCGCCATGGATGCGCTGACGACCTATGCCGCCAGGACCCACGCGATTGCCGCCCGGCTGGGCGTGGACGGAAACCTGATCCTTCACGCCCCCTTCGGCCTCGCCAACATGTTCGGCATGCGCCTCGTGCCGAACTACACGCAGGACAACCGTGAAACCTATGCGGAAAAGGCGAAGCGGATGAAGGCGCTTTGGCCGGAATTGACGGTCATCCCGTGGCACGCAAATGAATAGCGCTGGCGCAGGATCAGCGGACGATCTATTGGGATCGAATTACCAATAGGGCGGATGCAACGGCAGCTCGGCTCCGCATTTGCAGCAATCCCCGTCCTGCACCTTGCGGGCCATGACACCGCATTTCGTGCACCGGACCATGTAACCGTTGTCGTGATCCAGGGCCCACACGGAGGTGAAACCGGCACTTGCAAGCTTGCCCGTGAGCATTTCGCGCATTGCTTCGGCATGAGTTCCCACGCGCATGACAAACCGGGACGACTCGGCGTCTCTCCAGGTTGAAATCGTCACCATTCGATTTCCGATCTTGGCATTCGTCGCTCCGATGAAGCCGTCCATCTGCAACATCTCGGCAAGCGATTGCCGAGAGGCTTCGCGCACACGCTGTGCGGCGTCTTCGTCCAGGACCTGTAGCGAGGTGATCGAAAAGACACCCGGACATTCACGCTTGCCTGTCCGGACCTCGATCGACGTGCCGAAGCGGAACGGACCGGCTTCCTTCGGTTGCACGATGATGTCGAGACCCAATTGCGCCGGGATCGCTCCGCCATCGAAATAACCTGTCACCGAACGGATGCGGTTGTCCGCAAAGGTCAAGAAATCGGCGCCACGCAGCTCGACTGCCTTGCCCGTCGGCGGCAGTCCCGCCATGGAGCCATGATTGGTGCCGCGCATGATCCATTCTGCCGCGACGCTGTCGGGGCCCGTCTCGGCCTTTCAGGCCAGTTCGAAGTTCAGATCGGGGAAGGCAGCCCAGAGCCCTTCCACATAGCCATTCAGGTGCTGCCCTGAAATCGGGCCGCCGGTCTTGGGATCCTCGTATGTGCCACTGTCAACCAGTGTCGCAAGAATCCCGGACGCATCGCGGGCGTTTCAGGCGTCGAAATAAGCCCGCGCCAAATCCATATTGCTCACAATGTGTCCTCCCGCGCCGAGTGAGTATCCCTGCCGGAGCCCGTGATGCTGCCTTGCCGCGACACCAAGCCCATAATTCCGCAACGTAAGCTTGCATCAACTTGTCCCGATTGGGCGGCCTGCCGAAAGTCTTATGGCCCGCGAGGGCTCGCAGCGGACCTATGCCGAAGGCGCCCGGAAGATCACCGAAGATCGACAGTGCGCGCTGCACAGTCACTCGAAACTGCTGGCCGCCTCGCTCTCGCATGATTGACCGGAACAGTCTGAAGGGTGATGCTGCCCGTGAAGCTAACCCTAGGGAAGCCTGAAATCGCTATCCGGGAGGCAAGAATGCAAATTCCCCGAACGCACTATGCAAAAAGCGGCGACATCCATATTGCCTATCAAGTGTATGGGGATGGTGAAGTCGACATAATAAAGGCACCGGGGTTTGTCTCTCATATCGAGAACTACTGGACGGAGCCCCGTTTTGCCCGTTGGCTGGAGCGACTGGGCCGGGGATGTCGGGTCATCATGTTCGACAAGCGGGGCACCGGACTTTCCGATCAGGTTCCTGAACTTCCTTCCATGGATGAACGCATGGACGATGTTCGCGCGGTCATGGACGCTGTCGGCATTGAAAAGGCGGCGCTTTTCGGGATCTCGGAAGGTGGATCGCTTGCGGCCCTCTTTGCGGCAACCCATCCGGAACGTTGCAGTGCGCTCGTCCTGTACGGTGCTTTTGCCCGGTTCAGGGACTGGATCCCGGACGAGGAGCATCTCGAAGTTTTCTTGCACTATATCGACAATGACTGGGGGTCTGGAGAAAGCCTGCCCTATTTCGCACCGAACTTCGTGAACGACGCGGTGCTGAAAGACTGGTGGGGCAGGTTCGAGCGTCTCGGCGCGAGCCCGAACGCGGCGATCAACTTGATGAAAATGAACAGCCAGATCGACATTTCACCGGTCCTCGACACCATCAGGGTGCCGACCCTCGTCATCCACCGGACCAACGACGTTACGATCAACATCAACGGTGGCCGGGAACTGGCCGAATTGATACCCGGTGCAAAGCTGATCGAGCTTGAGGGCAATGATCATCTCGGTTTCCTGACCGGAAACGGAGACCGCATCATCGATGAAATCCATCAGTTTGTTCTGGGTTCCAAAGCCGCGGCCGAGATCGATCGGGTGCTTGCGACCGTCTTGTTCACGGACATTGTCGACTCAACCAGTCAAGCCGAAGCCCTCGGTGACCAGCGTTGGGCCGAAAAGCTTGAGGCGCATGATACCGTTGTCCGTGAAGAGCTTCGCCGGTTTCGTGGCCGTGAGGTCAAATCCCTGGGCGACGGTTTCCTTGCCACCTTTGACGGCCCCGGACGCGCCGTGAAATGCGCCCTTGAGATCTGTGAAACCTTGCGACGACAAGGCATCGAGGTCCGCGCAGGCCTTCACACAGGTGAAGTTGAAATGACAAATGAAGATGTTCGGGGGATTGCAGTTCACATGGCTTCCCGAGTGGCCTCCCAGGCCTCGGCACGCGAAGTGCTCGTATCACGCACGGTGCGGGATCTTGTGGCCGGATCAGGAATTGGCTTCAACAGCCTGGGACCAAAACAACTTGCCGGCTTCCAGGAACCGATGGAGATCTACGCGGCTGCCCCGCACTGACAGGTTCGGTTTGCGTCCGGTCCACAAACCCGTCAGGGGAATTTCTCCAGTTCGGCGGCCACAAGGTCCTGCATTTGCCAAACGTGGGGATCGTGAATGCCCATCTCCTCCAGATGGCTCGCGGTGTTGAACAGGTAATCAGCCATTGACCCCAGCATTCCGACCGCAGGTGCGATCCGGCGTGCGGTCTCTTCCGGCGCGAGCCCGCCCACGTAGCCGAAACCGACGGGATCGCAGACAAAGGCGAGCGCGGTGATGGCGCCCTGCTCGGTTTCGGCATGAACCCAGGCCGGCGGGATTGGCGGCTCGCGTGCGATCAGGCTTGCAAGGCATTCGGGCAGTCCTGTTTCGTGCAGACGAAACGCAATTCCGTCACAGAAACCGCCCCGGTCCAGCGACAGCATGATGCCGGGCCGTTCCGGATTGCCCCGGTAGCGTGTGTCGGGTCCGAGACAGAATGCACGGTGCCAGCCGGCGACCCGCGCGCGCCGTTGTTCGCAAAACCCGAAGTCGGGTTTCCACATCAGCGAACCGAAGGCAAACAGCCAGGCCTGTTCGGGATCCGGGCAGGTGGACAGCACGTCATGCAGGGTCCGCGCCTGCGCATCCGCGGTCTGCAGATCCGCAATCTCCGCGATCGGCCCCGGATCGGGTATTGCCGCAGGGATCTTTTCGACCAGCGTGCGCGTCAGGCGAAGCATGCGGGACATTCAGGGCCTCGTTGCCGGCGGAAACTGCCCTCAAGACTGCACTGCGGGACTGCCTGTGTCTATCGGCTGTCTGACCAATGCGTCCCTGTGGGCTGCCTGGCACCCGTTCAACGTCCTAGCACCTGCGGCTGTCAGCCCGTCCGGCGCCTGACTTCGAACGGAACGTCTTCGGTTCCGTTGCCCCTGTCGGCGTTGCCGCGCGCCACCATGCGCGCCCGCACCAGACCGCGGACAGAATTGCCGACGAAGATTTCCTCGGCCTCCGCGAGGTCCTCGCGGGTCAGGTCCGCCTCGAAGGCCAGTCCTCGCTCCAGAAGGCCTTCCCGCAACGTGCCCGGCAACAGGCCGTGCCGCAGGGCCGGTGTCAGCAGCCTGCCGCCCTTTCGGACAAAGAGCGTCATGTAGCTACCCTCGGTCAGGAAGCCGTTCTCGTTTTCAAACAGCACTTCCTGGCAACCGGTTTCGGCCTGATAGCGAAGGCGGGTCTCGTCGTAGAAGGCCCGGTGGGTGGTCTTGTGATAAAGGAAGCGGTCGCCGGACCGTGTCGTCTCGCCGGCGAGAACGACATTGAAGGTGGTGGCCCGGTCGGCGGGGGCAAGGTCGGTCGCGGTGACCGAAAGACCGCCATCGGCATTCAGCAGCAGCCGCACGCGTTGCGCCCCGCAAAACCCCCTTGCCCGTTCATCCAGAGCTGACCGGACAGAAGCTTCGTCATAGGGATAGCCGAAATAGGCCGCCGACTTCTGAAGGCGCTGCAGATGACGTTCGAGCAGGAGATAGCCGTCCACCGGATCGAAGGCCAGAGTTTCGATCAGGTCGAACTCGGGTGTCCCTTCCGTCATGAATTTCAGTTTCAGGATGCATTCGTCATATTCCGGCGCGGCGCCGGAATCGAATACGACTCCGGAACCCGTCCCCGCCTCTCCCGTTCCGTCCTTGCGCAGCACAAGCGTGCGAATGGCAACATTCAGCCGGAAATCACCGCTGGGTTCGAGAAAACCGATGGAACCCGTGTAGATGCCGCGCGGTCCCGTCTCCAGATCGTCGGCGATCTGCATGGCACTCAGCTTCGGGGCCCCGGTGATCGAGCCGCAGGGGAAGAGGTTCTCGATGATTTCCGCGAAGCCGATCTCCCCGGGAATCCGGGCCTCCACCGTCGAGGTCATCTGATGGACGCTCTGATAGCGTTCGACGTCGCACAATTTCGTCACCCGGACCGTTCCGGTCTCGGCAATGCGCGACAGGTCGTTACGCATCAGGTCGACGATCATGATGTTTTCCGAGCGCTGCTTGGGATCGGTGGCCAGCTCCCGGGCAAGGGTGGCGTCTTCGGATGCATGGCGCCCGCGTGGGGCGGTGCCTTTCATCGGGCGCGTCCGCAACGTCCCGCCCCGGCGCTCCAGGAAGAGTTCCGGCGACAGTGACAGCACCGTCCGGTCTTCCATGGCGACAAGGGCAGCATATTCCACCTGCTGACGGCGCATCAGGTCCAGGAACAGGCGTTCCGGCGCGCCCCGGTGCGCAAGGCGCGCGCGCATGGTCAGATTGACCTGATAGATGTCGCCCTTCGCCAGATGATCGCGGACCTTGTCGAATGCCGCGCCATAGGCGGCCCGGTCCATGTCAAACCGGGGCGTGTCGATACCAGCCTCGGCGCCGTCGGCGGCTCGCTCCAGCAGGGCCCTCGCTTCCGCCAGGGCAAGGTGTTCCGGAGCGCCGAAAAGGCCGAACCAAAGCAGCGGTTCGCCCTTGTCTTCATAGCGCGCGCGCAGCTTTTCCTCGAAGGCAAAGCCGAGCTCATAGGCAAGATAGCCCGCCGCATACCGGCCCCGGGCCTGGGCTTCCTCCAGGCGGCCAAGGCACTCGCGGACATCTTCCAGGCGGGTGCAGGTGATGATCTCTTCCGGTGCTTCGAACAGCAGCGCCGAGCGCTGTTTCAGAAGGTCCAGAAGCAGGATCGACCCGGGCTTTAAGGTGCGTTCAGACATCGTCTCGTGCCGGCGTCCCCAGAAGGCAGCAATACCGGACTCAGGATGACACAGCCCGGCCCGCGCAAATGGCTCGTAAGGGGCGGCTCATGGCACCGAAGCGACATGAGGTCAAGTCTCCTGGCCGGAAACGACCGGCCGGCGGCAGAAAACCGGCCGCCGGATCAGTGTCCGGACAGCCGTTAGGCGGCCGTGACCTCGGCAAGGAAACTGTCGATGGCCTTGCGCATTGCGGCGGTTTCCCGTGCAAGCGCGTCGCTCGCCCCAGCCATGCCGGACACGGACCGGCCGGTCCGTTCCACGCTTTCCCGCATGCCGCCGACGTTGGCCGCGACCCGGCCGGTGCCGTCGGCTGCTTCCGCGATATTGCGGGAAATCTCCCTGGTGGCTGAGCCCTGTTCGTCCACGGCGGCGGCGATCGCACCGGTGTAGGAATTTACTTCGTCCATGGTGGCGGCAATCGCTCCGATGGATTCCACCGCATCCCTGGTTTCCGCCTGGATGGCGGAAATCTGGGCACCGATCTCTTCGGTCGCCCTGGAGGTCTGGGTGGCTAGCTCCTTCACTTCCGCTGCCACGACTGCAAAGCCCTTGCCGGCTTCGCCCGCCCGCGCGGCCTCGATTGTGGCGTTGAGGGCCAGCAGGTTGGTCTGTTCGGCAATCGCCTGGATCAGCGTGACCACCTCGCCGATCCGGTTGGCCGCTTCCGCAAGTCCCGCGACCTTCCGGTTGCTTGTCTGGGCATTCTCGGTCGCCTGCTTCACGATGGCCGTCGTCTGGTTCACCTGACGGGTGATTTCCGCGATCGAGGAGGACAGCTCCTCTGCGGCGGAGGCCACCATCTGGACATTTGCGGAAGCCGCATCCGAAGCATCGGCTACCGAGGCGGCCCGGCCGGTCGTGTCTTCGGCGACGGACCCGAGGTCACCGGCCACTTCCTGCATTTCCCTGATGCTGTTGCCGACACGGTCGAGTTTGGCGGAAACGTCCTGACGGAATTCGGCAATCCGGGCATCGATGGCCGCTTGCCTGCCGACATCCAGCTCGTCCTGCCTGGAAGCAGAGCGCTGAAGTTCGATTGCCTCCGCCCTTGCCTCTTCGGCCACACGCAAGGCCCGGTCGGACGCAGCGAACGCTCTGGCGAGACAATCCGTCACCCACCAGAGCGCCCCGACTTCGGCGATCACGATGGCGGCATGAAAGAGGACACGCGGGAAATCGGCGCCCCCCGGGAACACCACCCAGGGCATGAGAAAATTCAGGACCAGATGATGGACGGCAACCACCGCGGCATAGGCAACAAGCGCGCGCCAGTCGACCCAGCCCGCCAGCATGGCAAGAACCGCGAAGAAATACATGTGCCCGTCCATCTGATAGGACGGCTGACCTGCGGGAACGGACAGGGAGGCCACGAAGAGAGCAACCAGTCCGGCCAGCGACATGGCCGTCGCCAGTCTGGTTTCGGTCGCCGCTCCGTATTTTACCCAGACCGCCGTTGCTCCCGCCCCGAGCAGAAGCGCGGCTCCACAAACGACAGCAAGCGAAACATTGCCGTTCCACCAGGCCGTTCCCATCACGAGAAACACGTTGAACCAGGTAAAGTGAATGACGATTTTCGAAAACTTTTCCCGAAAACCTTCCAGGGTGGAAACCAGTCGAATTGCTTCACTCATAATGCACTCCCCAAGGTCGCCCCGTTCCAGCGGGCGCACAGCTGCGCAACCACCGAAGACGCCACGAAACCGGCGCCGGACTGATAAAGCCGGTCGACAAGCCCCGCATCGGTGACTTCCGTCACCGCTATCCAGCTCGATGCCGGAACAAAAACGATCCTGCCACCCGCACTGGCAACGATTTGCAGGGCGGTATCCCCGCCGGGTCTTGCAAATACCGCCACGATGCCGCGGCTGCCCGGAACCAGGGAAGCTGTCAGCATCAGAACGCAACAGGCCAGGAAACAGGTCACCGCAAAGGACCATGCGGAACGGGCCATTCGCCCCACCTCGACGACAGGAATTCGATGGGCCCACACTTGCAGAACATGCTTAAAAAAGACTGAAAGCACGCCTTAGAAGATTGAAATCTTTACGCAATTCAGGATTGCAAAAAAAGCAGTCACATTATGTAAACTGTCTATCGCGCAGGTCTTCTGAAGGCTGCCGGTAAAGAAGCCTGGGAAGACCTGCGGCTCAATTGTGATCGTCCGTCAGGGGTCAGGCCTGATCAGCGGTTCCAGGCCCGGCCGGACAGGCGACCCCTGTACCGCCGATGCCGCAGTAGCCTGCCGGATTCTTCGCCAGATATTGCTGATGGTAGTCTTCGGCGAAGTAGAATTCGTCCAGCTTGCGGATTTCCGTCGTGATCGAGGCGGCGACACCACCCTTGCGGAGCGCGTCCTGATAAGCGGCTTTAGACTGTTCCGCGGCAGCAAGCTCTTCATCCGAGGTCACAAAGACGGCCGAGCGGTACTGGGTTCCCGTGTCATTCCCCTGGCGCATCCCCTGGGTAGGGTCGTGGTTCTCCCAGAAGACCTTCAGAAGATCCGCGAAACTGATCACGGCGGGATCATAGACCACCTTGACCGCTTCCGTGTGCCCGGTGCGGCCGGTACAGGTCTCGTGGTAGGTCGGATTGGGAGTGTAGCCCCCCGCATATCCGACGGCGGTCACATGGACCCCCGGCAACTGCCAGAACAGCCTTTCAGCCCCCCAGAAGCAGCCCATGCCGAAGAGCACCGTTTTCATGGTCTCCGGATAGGGCCCGGCGAGCGGGTTTCCGTTGACGAAATGCGGTTCGGCGGGCGTGATCGCCTGCGCCCTTCCCGGCAAGGCTTCGTCCTTTCCCGGCAACGAGAATTTCTTGGTCAGCATGGTCATGAAGGACATGGCAGGGTCTCCCGCGGGGCCGTGCGGTCTCCGTATTCAGAAGAACGGAGGCAGTCCGGCCGATCGGCGTGTTTCTGTTCAAGGTCCTGCACAATGTGGCGCACCGGCGGAAACTTTCCAAGAGGGCTCCCGCCGATTTGACCGGCTGTTCCGGCTCGCCGATTTTCGGACGATCAGGCGTAAAGCACCTGTTGCCGGCGGCGCCGGGCCCCAAGAAAAAGAAACAGCAGACCGAAGGGGCCCAGAACGGCCCAGACCGGCCAGGCCAACAGGGTTTGCAGGACCGGATCCCATAAAGCCGGGTGAACATAGCGCTGGACGACTGCCTGGGAGAGGTTGAGTGTTTCGGGGGAAAGGTCGAACCAGACCTGCCCTAACGGAACCAGGTGGACCTGGGATTGCGCAATGGAAATGCTGGCATCGGATATCCCGGCAATAATCGCCAGAGCCAGCAACCCGTACCCGAGTACACGGAACAAGAACTTAAGTACGCTAATCATTGTCTAACTTTCAGCACTGCCTTATCAACAAGCCACAAGTGCCCGGCAGGTGTTTATGCTTTTTGTTCCGGCCACTGGACAATTTTTAAATAATATCTCGAAAACTATGAACAATAATTGATATACAACACATTCCTGTTATTGCAACCTGTTGCTGCAGGCGGACCACCACACTCCCGGAGCCGCAAAAGCACCGTTCCGGCAAAGAAATCCACAGCCGGACGGGCGTTCAAAAAAAACTTCTTTAGGTGCTTGCGCTTGTCCGCGTCATGGTTATATTGCGCGGCACTCAAGCGGGTCCCACGCTTGATACGGACAGGTGGCCGAGTGGTTGAAGGCGCACGCCTGGAACGCGTGTATACGGGCAACCGTATCGAGGGTTCGAATCCCTCTCTGTCCGCCACTTTTCTTTCCATACCATTGATATTGCTGTTTTTTACGCTTGACGGGCTTGCCAGCCCATCATTCAGCCCATCAGCCGATAAGGTTGTTCACAGCCTTGGCGTTCAATCAGGATTTTTTCGCGTCGGCCTCTTGCACGACATCGCAAC
>NZ_JBNKYW010000038.1:0-21299 GCF_050301095.1 Roseibium sp. | reverse complement strand
GACAGCGCTCCGCGCTTCCTCAGGATGAGGCGGAGTGAGTAAACATTCATTCGTGTACCTGCCGCAGGATCTTTTCCGCCAGCTTCAGGTGAGGCCGGTCGAGCATCTTGCCGTCGAGTTGGGCAACACCGCCGCCCGCTTTTTCCAGCGTGTCGACGACCCGGCTCGCCCAGTCCAGTTCGGCTTTGCTTGGTGCAAAGTGCCGGTGAACGGCATCGATCTGGGCCGGATGAATGAGCATCTTGCCGTCAAAGCCCATTGTTCTGGCGACCAGCGCTTCGCGTCCCAGTTCTTCCGGGTTCCGGATATCGGTAAAGACGCTGTCGATGGCGAAAATACCGGCGTCCTTCGCGGCAAATAGGGCAAGGTCGCGGGCCATACTGAATGGGGAAAGGTAGCGGCCATCCGTGCCGCGGTTGGAAAAGGCTCCGAGTTCCGCCTGAAGATCCTCGCCGCCCCATGTCAGACCGGTGAGCCACGGATGGGACCAGTCGAGCCGCATCAGGTTGCGCACCGCCCGGACGGTCTCCGTGCAGATCGCCAGGATGCCGGGCGTATTTTTCGGAGCGTGCGTGCGGATCATGGAGGCGAGCCGCTCGATATCCTCCGGCCCTTCGCATTTGGGCAAGACGTAGCCGTCCGGCGACATGGCGGTGGTCGCGGCAACATCCTCTTCCGTCAGCCCTGTCTCCAGTCCGTTGACGCGGACATAGCGGGCCGAACCGGTGTCCGCCTGAAGCGCTTCGGCAACCCTCATGCGGGCTTCCGCCTTGCTGTCCGAAGAAACGGAATCCTCCAGATCAAGGATCACCACGTCCGCGGCTGCCTCGAGGGCCTTGGCCATTTTCCGTCGATCGCTTGCTGGAACGAACAGCCACGAGCGGACCATGTGCGGGGGCATGGGCATGTCAGTTTTTCCGGACGGGCAAGAGTGCGGCAATGGACGCGATATAGGCCTCGACATCGTCCTTCTCCGCATTGAACCACTCGAGCGACCAGTTCATCGCCCCGATCAGGGTGTAGCGCAGATGGCGGATTTCTTGCGGCTCCGCATCGGTGCCGAGATAGGCGGCGATGATGTTATTCCAGACCTGGTCATAGGCACGGCGTACGGTCTTGAGTTCCGCGCGGACCGTCTCCGGGACGAAGGGATAGCAACGGATATGGGCCGATGAAAAATCACTCTCCGACAGCAGCGTCTTCAGGTGAACGCGCATGGCCAGCACAAGTCGGTCTCTTGGCGAAAGCTTCCGGCTCTGTTCCAGCGCATCGGTAACGGCTTCCTCCACCATTTCCACGCCAAGCCGCATGACTTCCGTCGCAAGGTCCTCCTTGGAGGGAAAGTGGTAATAGAGACTGCCCGCCTTCATGCCGACTTCGGCGGCAAGGTCTCGGAGCGACATGTCCGCATAGCCGTTCTCGCGCATCATGCGGGCCGCGACCTTCAGGATTTCCCGTCTGGCGTCTGCTGCCTTGCCCTTGGTTCTCGCCCGCGTCGCTTTGGCCGTTCCCGTCACCCGGACCCCTCCTGATACGAGCCGACGCAGATGTTGCCGACACCGTCATTGTGTTCAAGGGCCTGAAAGGCCTCGGGCGCGCGGTCGAAGGGAATGGTTTTGGCAATGACGGGACGGATTTCATGCAAGGCAAGCGCCCGGTTCATCGCTTCGAAAGCTGACCTGGAGCCGCAGGAAACGGAATGAAGGGTCAGCCGCCGCGTCAGCACCAGTGGCAGGAACAGTTCCGCATTGTTGCCGGTGACATTCCCGATCAGGATGATCGTACCACCCGTCCGGACCGCCTTGATGGACTGACCGAGTGTTGCCGCGCCGCCGAGTTCCAGAACCCGGTCGCAGCCCAGACCGCCGGTCTCGGTGCGCACCCGCTGCGCCCAGTTCTCCTCTTGCGACCTGTCGATGACGATATCCGCACCGAAATCACGGATCTTCTCCGCTCTTTGAGCGCTTGAGGTGGTGACGATGGTTCGGGCGCCACAGGCTTTGGCGAGCGCGATTGCGAGCAGGGCAACGCCGCCGGTGCCGAGGATGAGAACGGTTTCTCCGGGCCTGAGCGGTAAGGGTTCGGAGAGGGCGCTCCAGGCGGTCACCCCGGCGCAGGGCAGGGTGGCGGCTTCCTCGTAAGTGAGGTGAGAGGGAATGGAAACGAGCGAAGAGGCAGGAAAGACGCAATAGGTGGCAAGCACCCCGTCAAGGGGCCCGCCCAGCCGGCCGACCTCGAGATCCGCCGGGGGAGGACCACCCTGCCAGTGTTGGTAGAAAGCGGGCGATACCCGGTCGCCGATCTTGAAGTCATGAACGTCGCTGCCCTTGTCGACGATAACGCCGGCACCGTCCGACAGCGGAATGAGTGGCGGCTGGACCATCCTGCCGTGCTGGCCGCGCAGGACCACGAGGTCGCGGTAGTTGAGCGAGGCGGCGTGCATTTCCAGAAGCACGTCACGCGGACCGGGGCGGGGTCTTGCCCCGGTTTTGAGGGCGAGATTTTCCAGCCCGAAGCCTTCGGTAAACGACCAGTATTTCATGAGCCCTGACCCCGGTTACATCCGCTTGGCGACTTCTTCCAGCATGACTTCGCTCGCGCCACCCCCGATCGCCTGAACCCGGGCGTCGCGCGACATGCGTTCTATAGCACTTTCGCGCATGAAGCCCATGCCGCCGTGGAACTGGACGCAGGCGTACATGACCTCGTTCACCAGCTCGCCGCAGTAGGCCTTGATCATCGAGACCTCCCGCACGAGATCCTCGCCCCGGGCTGAGCGCGCCGCCGTGGCATAGATCATCTGCCGTCCGGCCTCGACCTTCGCGGAGAGTTCGGCGAGCCGAAGGCGGATCGCCTGCTTGTCCCAGAGCGGCGCGCCGAAGGCTTTGCGCTCCTTGACATAGTCGACCGTCATCTCGATGGCCGCCTGCGCTTCGCCCATCGCCATGGCACCAAGCACCAGCCGCTCGTTCTGGAAGTTCTTCATGATCGCGTAAAAGCCGCGCCCCTCGTCGCCAAGGACGTTCTCCTCTGGCACGAAGACGTCCTGGAAGGAAAGCTCGGCTGTGTCGGAACTCAGCCAGCCGTGTTTCTTCAGCGCGCGGGAAACGGTGAAGCCGGGTGTATCCTTTTCCACGATGAACATGGTGACCGACTGGCTGGGGCGGCCGTTCGTATCGGTCTTGGCGGCAATACAATAGACATCGCCGAGCACGCCGTTGGTGATGAACATCTTGGCGCCGTTCAGCACGTATCCGTTGCCCTGCCGTCGGGCGGTGGTGCGGATACCCTTGACGTCGGAGCCGGCGTCAGGTTCGGTCACGCCGACCGCCGTGATGATCTCGCCGGTGATGACCCGCGGCAGATACTTTTCCTTCTGTGCCTCGCTGCCCGCATTGAAGATATGGACGGATGCCATGTCGGTGTGAACCAGAGCGGTGATGGCAACACCCGCATAGGTGCAGCGCCCGAGTTCTTCGGCGAGAACCACCGTGGCGCGTTCGTCCATGCCGGAGCCGCCGTATTCTTCCGGGTAGCGGATACCGAAGAACCCGAGGTCTCCCATCTTCCGCAAGACCTCGCGCGGGGTCGCGCCGTCCTCTTCCCAGGCGTCGGCATGGGGCTTGATCTCTTCCTCGACAAAGCGGCGCACCTGAGCACGCAGCAGGTGATGCTCCTCGTCAAAGAAGAAGGGGCTGGCGGTGGTGGCGTCAAATCCGAGGGCTGTCATTGGTCGCTTCCATGAGGTTTTCGCGAAAGGTGGACGAAATCAGGTTCGCGCTTTTCGACAAAGGCCGAGGTGCCCTCGGTGAAGGCGGGTTCCGCAGCCAGCCGGGCATTGGTATCCCGTTCATGGTCGAGCGCCGTATTCAGCCCGCAGGTCAGTCCCCGGTCCACCGCTTTGCGGATTTCGGCAAAGGCTTCGATGGGGCCTTTTGAAAGGTCGCGCGCGAGCCGGAAAGCTTTGCCCATCAGGTCGGCGTCTTCGACGCAGTCCGCGATCAGGCCCCAGCTTGCGGCTTCTTCGGCGGCAAGTGGCTCGCCGGTCAGCATCAGGCGCATGGCCCGTGCCCGCCCCAGAGCCTGCGGCAGGAACCAGGTGCTGCCGACATCCGGTATGACACCGAGCCTCGGTCCGAACACCTGAATGAAGCGGGCGGAGCGCGACGCTAGAACCATGTCGGCGGAAAGCGCCAGACCGACCCCGCCACCGGCGGCGATCCCGTTGACGGCGCTGACCACGGGTTTGGGCAGGGACCGGATCAGCAGTATGACCCGGTTCCAGCCGTCATCGAGGATGCGGTGGATGCCTTCGCCCTTGTCCTCAAGACCGTTCATTTCGCCGACGTGGGCGCCGGTGCAGAAGGCCCGGCCTTCGCCGGTCAGCAGGAGCGCGCGGATTGCCGCGTTGTCACGGACTTCCTCCAGATGCCTCTGGAGCTCACTCATCATCGGGGCGTGGATGGCATTGAGCTGTCCGGGGGCGGACAGCGTCAACGTGCAGACCGCGTCCCTCACTTCAAGCCTGATCCATTCCTTCCCGTCTTCTTCCATCGCGGCCTCCCGTCCGTAACGGCTATTGACAAGTATTTCTAACGGTCGTTAGGTAGAAGTCAACAGGCAAGTCGAAGTTGGGAGGCGGCGGCGATGCGTGACATCACTGATCTGATCGTGAACCTGCGGCAGGTGCAGCAGCAGGCGTCAGAAGGGGGCGGGGAACGGTTCCGGCAGCGGCACCGTGAGCGCGGCAAGATCTTTGTACGCGACCGGATCGAGTTGCTGCTCGATGCCGGAACGGCCTTTCTGGAACTGTCGCCGCTGGCGGCCCACGGGCTCTACGGCGGCGAGGTGCCGGGGGCGGGCATCGTCACCGGTATCGGCATGGTGCAGGGCCGGGCCTGCATGATCATCGCCAACGACGCAACGGTGAAAGGCGGGTCCTTCTTTGCCGAAACCGTTCGCAAGCATTCCCGGGCCCAGGAAATCGCCGAGCAGCACCGGCTGCCGTGTCTTTATCTGGTCGATTGCGGTGGCGCCTTCCTGCCCGAGCAGGACCGGGTCTTTCCGGACCAGGATCATTTCGGCGGCGCCTTCTGGCGGCAGTGCCAGATGTCGGCGAAGGGCATTCCGCAGATCTCCGTCGTCTTTGGCGGCTGCACGGCTGGCGGGGCCTATATCCCGGCGCTTTCCGACCAGGTGATCATGGTGCGGGGAAGCGGGCGCATTCATTTGGGCGGACCGCCCATCGTCAAGGCGGCGATCAACGAGATCGTCGACGGTGAAACGCTTGGCGGCGCCGACATGCACACCACCGTCTCTGGCGTCAGCGACCATGTGGCGGCGGACGAGGAAACCGCGCTCCAGAAACTGCGCGAGATCGTGGGGCATCTTGGGGAAGAGCAGCCGCTGGCCTCGCCACCACGGGACCCGCGTCCGCCGCTGCTGGAGTTCGGCAACCCGCAGGACCACGCGCCGGTCGACCTGAAGCGCCCCGTCGACATGCGCGCGTTGGTCCGCTCCATGGTGGACGGATCGGAGATGAGCGAGTTCAAGCCCGACTACGGCGCGACGCTGATCACCGGATTTGCCCATATTCACGGCTATCCGGTCGGCATCCTTGCAAACGACGGCGCGCTGTTTTCAGAAAGTTCGGTGAAAGGCGCCCATTTCATCGAGCTCTGTGACCAGCGCCAGATCCCGCTGCTCTTCCTGCAGAACATTACAGGTTTCATGGTCGGCACCGAAGCCGAGCGGGGTGGCATCGCCAAGCATTCCGCCAAGCTCGTCTATGCGGTCTCCAACGCCCGCGTGCCGAAATATACCGTCATTGTCGGCGGCAGCTACGGGGCCGGCAACTACGGCATGTGCGGGCGAGGTTTCCGGCCGCGCTTCCTGTTCTCCTGGCCGAACGCGCGCATTGCCACCATGAGCCCGGATGTCGCCGCAACCGTGGTGACGGACCTGCGCCGCGCCAGCCTCAAGTCGAAGGCGAGCGAAGAGGACATCGCGGAACTGGACGCCCGAACCCGGAAGCAGTTCGAGGAACAGTCCGATCCCTATTACGCCACCGCGCGGCTCTGGGACGACGGCATCATCGAGCCGAACCAGACACGCAACGTCCTGGGGCTGTGCATGTCCCTGGCCGCAGGCGAAGCGCGGGACACCGGACCGCGCCCGGTCTACAGGATGTGAGGCAAAAGATGTTCGACAGTCTTCTGATTGCCAATCGTGGCGAGATCGCCTGCCGGATCATCCGGACCGCCCGGCGCATGGGCCTTCGCACCATTGCCGTCTATTCCGAAGCCGACCGCGACGCATGCCATGTGCGCCTGGCGGACCGGGCCGTTTGCATTGGCCCGGCTCCGGCGCGGGACAGTTATCTGCGAACCGACAGGATCCTCGAGGCGGCGCGTCTCGCGGGCGCCGAGGCGATCCATCCGGGCTACGGCTTCCTGTCCGAGCAGCCGGATCTGGTCAAGGGATGCACCGAGAACGGCCTGATCTGGGTCGGTCCGCACCTGGAGGCCATCGTCTCCATGGGGGCGAAGATCGAAGCCGGAAAGATCGCGCGGGAGGCGGGCGTTCCCTGCATTCCGGGCTATGCGGGAGACAATCAGGGGGATGAGGCCCTTGTGGCGGCGGCCCATGAGATCGGCCTGCCGGTCATGGTCAAGGCCAGCGCCGGTGGCGGCGGCAAGGGCATGCGGGCGGTCTTCGAGGAGATCGACCTGCTGCCGTCGATCCGCGCGGCCCGCACCGAGGCGGCCCGCTCCTTCGGTGACGACAGGCTGCTGATCGAAAAGCTCGTCCGCAATCCGCGCCACATCGAGGTGCAGCTACTCGGCGACAGGCACGGCAACCTGATCCATCTTTACGAACGCGACTGCTCGGTCCAGCGCAATCACCAGAAGATCCTGGAGGAAGCACCCGCGCCAGGCCTGCCGGAGGCTACCCGCAAGGCGCTGTTCGAAGCCGCGCTGAGCTTGGGACAAAAGATCTGTTACGACAGCACCGGTACGGTCGAGTTCATCCTGGATGCGGCGACCGGGGACTTCTTTTTCCTGGAAATGAACACGCGCCTTCAGGTGGAACACACGGTGACGGAAGAGATCACCGGTCTCGACCTGGTGGAGCAGCAATTGCGTGTGGCCGCCGGCGAAGTCCTGTCGCTGTCGCAGGACCAGATCCGCTGCTCCGGCCATGCCATCGAGGCGCGGCTGACAGCGGAAGATGCCTCGAAGGAGTTTCAACCGCAGACGGGAACCGTGCTGCACTGGCGCGCTCCGGAGGGCGTGCGCTGTGACAGCGGCATTGAAACGGGTTCGATCATCGGCTCCAGCTACGACTCCATGCTCGCCAAGCTGATTGCCCGTGGTGGCAATCGCGAGGAAGCGCTGAAGAAACTGGCCGGTGGTCTGGAGCGCCTTGAAGTCGCGGGTATTGGCACCACGCGGCTGTTCTTGCGCGATGCCATCCGTTCGGACCGGTTCGGGAAAGGCGCCGTCACCACGGATTTCCTGCGCCAGGAATGGGGCGAGGGCTGGAAAAAGCCGGAAGAAAACACGCTGGTCTACGCGTCGCTGGCGCGTCACCTGCAGCCGAAGGCAAGCACGTTGCCCTGGCAGACGCTCAGTGGGTTTCGCCTGCTGGAGGCGGCCGGACGCCCGGCGCAGACGGTCTATGCCGCTGCTGAAGATCCCGGAAACAGAATCTCGCTGGAACGGGGCGGCGGCGGCTTCATCGTCCGTTGCGGTGAAGAGGCGGAGACCCTTGCAGCGGACTGGCTTGAGCCGGGAACGCTGCGGGTCATGCGCGGCGGAGTGGAAGAAACGATCGCCGTTCTGGTGAACGGCCAGGACGTTCATCTCACGGGGCCGCACTTCGACGCCGTGCATCGTGTCGCGCAGCTTGGGGATTGCCGGGCCGACCTTCAAACGAAGAGTGGCGCGGCTCCCGATCGCATCGCGGCAACGATGCCGGGTCTCATTGTGGAAGTGCGTGCCAATGAGGGCACGGAGGTGGCGGCGGGCGACACGTTGATCGTCATGGAATCCATGAAACTGCTGATGGAACTGAAGGCGGCCGCGTCCGGGACGGTCAGTGCCGTCAGGACGGCGCCCGGCGAGACGGTCGATGCGGGGGCGCTGCTGGTGCAGCTTTCCCTTCATGCGGAAGAAAGGGTCTAGGCGATGGCCGGTCTCTGGTTCGAGGACTTCAAGGAGGGCATGGTGATCGACCATGCGATCACACGCACCATCACCGAGGCGGACAACATGACCTTCTGCGCGATGACCTACAACACGCAGCCGCTGCATATCGACCGGCACTTTGCCGCGAAAACCGAATTCGGCAGGCCGCTGGTCAATTCGCTGCTGACGCTCGGTGCCATGATCGGCATGTCGGTGACCGAAACCACGCTCGGCACGACGATCGCCAATCTCGGCATGAGCGACGTTGCCTTTCCCGCGCCCGTCTTTCATGGCGACACATTGCGGGTCCGCACGACGGTCGGAGAATGCCGCAAAAGCAAGTCGCGTCCGAGCGCCGGAATTGTCCGCTTCCGTCACGAGGCATTCAACCAGGACGGCGTTCTGGTGGCGTCCTGCGAACGGGCCGCCTTCATGCACAGGAGGCCGGAAGCATGAATGACTTCAAACCTTTGTCAGGCCTGAAGGTGCTGGAATTCGACGCGATCGGGCCGGTGCCCTTCTGCGGCATGATGCTGTCGGATCATGGCGCTGATATTACGCGCATCATCCGCCCCGGCGGCCAGCCCAATGGAGTGGATGCGGGCGAGGACGACATGCTGCTGCGCGGCCGGGCGCGATCCATACCGCTCGATCTGAAATCGGTTGAAGGCCGCAACCGTGTTCTGGAACTGGTGGCCGGCATGGATGTCCTGATGGAAGGGCACCGGCCCGGTGTCATGGAACGTTTGGGCCTTGGTCCCGAAGACTGCCATGCGGTCAACCCGGCGCTGGTCTACTGCCGGATCACCGGATACGGCCAGTCCGGGCCGCTGGCAAATCATCCCGGTCACGACATCAATTACATTGCCCAGACCGGTGCGCTGAATGCGTCCGGTTACAAGGACCGGCCGCCGGCGCCGACCCTGCCGCTTGTCGGCGACTTTGCAGGCGGCGGCCTGCTCGGCGCCTTCGGCATTCTGGCGGCCGTGCTGTCTGCCCGGACCACCGGTAAGGGCGCTGTCGTGGACACGGCGATGGCCGACGGCACGGCCCTGCTGATGGCGCTGCACTACGGCCTCATGAACGCGGGGCTCTGGTCGGCGGAACGCCAGAACAACCTGCTGGATGGCGCAGCACCTTTCTACCGCTGTTATCGCACAGCCACGGGAAGGGACATTGCCGTCGGGGCGCTGGAGCCGAAATTCTATACCGCCATGTGCGAGGCGCTGGGCCTGAATGATCCGGTCTTCGAGGATCAGATGAACCGCGGCAACTGGCCGGAGATGTGCCGGATTGCCGAAGCCAGAATTGCCACCATGACCGGGGAGGAGCTTCAGGCCGCCGTCGACGTGCCGGACGCCTGCCTGTCTTGGGTTGCGAGCCTGGCGGATGCCGATGAGGGTGTGCAGATGGCGGCCCGCAAGACGATCGTAAAGGAAGACGGTCGCTACAGTGTAGCCGCCGCTCCGCGTTTTCTGCCGCCTGGCAGGGGGGCATGATGACAGGGCTTGCTTCCCGTTAACGTTGTGCCGAAAAGCATAAGAGGCAGTTTGCGCAACGTCATTTTAGCCGGTACCCTCAAGAGGCTGGTTCCATTCACTAATTTCCTTGAGGGATTGTCCGATGAAAACGCTTGCCGCTGCATGCATCCTCTTCGCCGCCACTTTGCCGGCAAATGCCGAGGACCCGTTGCTGAACGAAACGGTGGAGTTCACGGGCCAGATATTCTACCTCGACAGCGCGGTGCCCGGCCTCGTCATTGGCGCGATCCGCAACGGCGAAACCGCGGTCTTCGGATTCGGGGAAACCGCAAAAGGCAGCGGCAAGGAGCCGGATGGCGAGACACGGATCGGCGTCGGTTCGATCACCAAAACGCTTACCGGGCTGTCGCTTGCCCATCTGGTTGCAGACGGAAAAGTGGCCCTGAGCGATCCGGCAAGCAAATGGAATGATGACCTGAAAGGGCTTCCTCAGGGCGAGGGCCGTAGTATCCGGCTGATCGATCTGGTCACTCATTCAAGCGGACTGCCGCGGGATCTGTTCCCGGGCGAGGAGAAGGAAGGCAAAACTTTCCCGGCCAGCGCGGAAGATCTCCCGCTGCTCTATCCGCCCGGCAAGGGCATTCTTTATTCCAACGTCGGCTTCGACGTTCTGGGCCAGGCCCTGCAGGGGGCGGCGGGCAAGTCCTACACGGAGTTTCTGAAGGAGCGTGTGCTTGATCCTCTCGGCATGACGTCTACCGGGTATGACCGGCCGGCAAACGACAACACCATGACCGGCTATGACTGGAACGGCGACAAGATGGAGCCGCGCGTGCGCCCGCCCGAGAAATTCGGCGCTTCGTGGATCTTCACCACCCCCAACGACATGCTGCGGTATCTTGCCTGGAACCTCGACCGCTTCGGCGAGGACGGCATGGAGGCGCGCCGGCTGAGCCACGCGGTCTGGCTGCAGCGGGACGGCCTCTCCCCGGTCTACGGCCTGGACGAATCCGGTCATATGGACGCCATGGGTCTCGGCTGGGTGGTCATGATGCCGGAGGGTGACCGGCCGCTGCTTCTGCAGAAAGCCGGCGGTTCCGACGGTATCTTCAGCTACATCGCCTTCGCGCCCGCCCGCGGTGTCGGCGCCTTCATCGCCATCAACCAGTATAATTTCGCCGCCGGCATGGAAATGGCCCATGTGATCAACGACCTGATCGCGACACTGGCCCCGCGCTGAACGTGAAGACACGAAAGGGTGGCCCGTTTGCCAGTCATGCTTTCCGCTGAACGCGGATCGCGGCACCGGGTGCGGGAAAGTCTGGCGGTATTTGCAAATCGGCGCGCGAGGTCCTGAATCTTGGAGCCCCAAGGGAAGCAGTCCCGGGAGACCCGGGACTACTGCACCAGAACTGACTGCTGGCATCTGACGCCATGGACGCGGATGTCGGCTTCCCCGACCCTGACACCGAGGGCGGACAGGAGGTTGTAGAGCACGCCATCAAGCGGGGTGGCGACGGTGCCCAGGATCCCGGCCAATTCCCTTGAAATCGCATCGGGTGAAAGCAGTGAAAGGCCACCGACGCTTATCTTGAAACGCAGGTCTTCGATCAGCGAGGAGGCAATGGATTCGCCGAACTGCCGTGTCGAAGCCGTTTTGATGGTGCCGTTCGTGATGTCCTGATAGGAAAAGGGAAGTTCCGTCGCTGTGATATTGCCGATGTTGAGATGCGACGATCCGGACACCCTGATGAGCGTCGCATCGATGATTTTGGTCATCTGCGGCGACACCGTCGAATTGAAGGTGCCGAGTTCGCTTCGGTCGATATCCGCGATCCAGAGGTCTGCCCGGAAATGTGCGCCGGCCGAGTGCCGGTGTCCCCGGGGCAAACGGGGTCTGATTGCCGCTTGTCCCGGGGACTTGGATTTCCAGGTCCGGGGAGCCGGCCGCCGGGCTGTGCCGGCGGCGGAACGAGGGCTCTTGCTCAAGCCGCTGCAATTTCCTTGAAGAAGGCATCCACCTGGGATCGCAGCTGTTCTGCCTGTGCGGAAAGATCCTGGGCAGAGCCGAGCACCACACTGGAAGTGTTTCCGGTTTCAGCCGCCCCATCGTTGACACCGGTGATGTTGGCCGAAACTTCCTGCGTGCCGTTGGCGGCATATTGAATGTTGACGGAAATTTCCCGGAGTGCCGCGTCCTGTTCTTCGACCGAAGCGGCCACCGCAGTCGTGATCGAGTTGATCTGTTCGATCACGGACGTGATTTCCGCAATCGTTCCGACCGACTGTTCCGAGGCTACCTGGACGGCGTCGATCTGCTGGCCGATTTCCTGGACAGCCGCGGACAGCTCCTCCGTGGAAGCGGCCACCGTCTGGACGTTGGTGGCCGATTGTTCGGAGGCGGCCGCGACAGCGCAGGACTGGCGTGCGGTCTCTTCCGCATTGGCGGCAAGGCCGCCTGCGGCCGATTGCAGATTGTCCGAAGACGACGAGACGGCCTTGAGGGCATCCGTCATCTGGCCGTTGAACCTGTCGATGGCGTCGGTGACCTTTTCCTGCCGGGCCTGGCGCTCGGACAGCATGGCATCCTGGTAAACGCTGATACGGCAAACTGTTTACGCCTGCGAAAAGTTCGGAATGGAATGCGATCTGGGGTTCGTTGCCAACCGGCTCAACGTTTCCCGGTCGTCTGCAGTTATACGGAACGGCCGCTACAGATATGAAGATGGCACCTACATGGTCGACAAGGTCCTGCAGTTGTTCACCAAGGCCATTGCCAATATTGTCGATACATAAATCGTCAAAATGAAGAGTACCTGGAAATACTTATCCACAATAATGGAAACGTGGAAAAGGGCTGCATCGGAAGAACTTACAAGATTTTTCTCCCGGTTGGGGCGATGGTCCGCTGCCTTGAGGGGTGGGCGTTGCAGCAAGGAGGAGGCCACGGCAGACAACAACAGCTGCCGTGGCCAGACAAGTCTGGTTACGAACGCGGTTTCAGGTTCTCCGGATCGTAGAGCGGCTGGTAGCCGACGCCGGCGACCTCAACCGGATAGGTTTCGGAGAAATATTCCACCTGAAGCTTGCGGCCGACCTGGCAGTAGTCCTGGGGCAGATAGGCAAGCGCGATGTTCTTGCCGATGGTCGGGCCATAGGCGACCGAGGTCGTGTAGGAAATGCGGCCGAGGCTGTCGACCAGCGTCTTGCCGGTCTCCGGGTCCTGAACCGGCATGGTGCCGACCGGATAGCGCTTGACGCCCTTGGCATCGGTGTTCTCAAGCATCACCAGGGTGCAGAGCATCGCCGGCTGCTTGTCCCGTGCCCGGTATTCCACGTGCTTCGCCTTGCCGCGGAAGTCGGCTTCCTTGACCTTCGGACGCGCCAGGTCAGCCTCATAGAGGTTGTACTGGGTCAGCAGGTCAGCGTTCTGCAGCCGCAGGGATTTTTCCATGCGGCGCGAGTTGGCGTAGGTCTCCACGCCGACGGCGATGACGCCTGTGGACCGCAGAGCATCCCAGACGGCCAGGCCATCCTCGTACTTCATGTGCAGTTCCCAGCCCTGTTCGCCGACATAGGAGAGCCGCAGCGCCATCACGGACTTGCCGGCGATCTCGAGCTGGCGGATGCCCGCGAAGGGGAAGTTTTCCGGGTCGAGCGCTGCCGGGTCGGAAACCACCTTCTTCAGGTTATCGCGGGCGTTCGGCCCCCAGATACCGATGGTCGTATACTGTTCGCTGACGTCGGTGACCGTGACGTCGAAGCCCTTGTCTTCGGCAACGCGCTTCACGTAGTTGTAGTCGCGCGGACCGGCGTCGGCGCCGTCGACGATGCGGCAGCGGTCGGCCATGCGGAAGACGGTGAGGTCGGCGCGGACGTTGCCTTCGTCATCGAGGAAGTGGGTATAGATACCCTTGCCGATGTTGTTGTCGCCACCGATCCTGGCCGCGCACAGCCACTCCAGAAGCTCCACGTGGTCTGGGCCCTCGACGTCGAACATGTAGAAGTGCGACAGGTTGATGATGCCGCAGTTCTCGCTGAGTTCGAGCTGTTCGGCATTGGAGACGCGCCAGAAGTGGCGGTTGTCCCATTCGTTCTCGCGCACCGGCACGCGGTCGCCGAATTTTTCCAGGAGGTGCTCATTGGCGGCATAGCCGTGGGCACGTTCCCAGCCGCCGAGTTCCATGAAATAGCCGCCGAGCTCCTTCTCGCGCTCATAGAATGGCGAGCGTTTGACGTCGCGGCTGGTCAGGTAAGGTTCGCGCGGATGGATCGCCGGGAAGTAGATCTTCTGGGCGGCTTCATAGCAGCGGTTCTCGATGTATTCCTCGGTCAGCTGGTGGCCGTAGAAGCGGGAATAGTCGATGGCAGCGTGGTCGATTTCGGTCCGGCCGTCGGTGATCCAGTCGGCGATCAGCTTGCCGTAGCCCGGGCCGTCCTTCACCCAGATGGCGACGCAGTACCACAGGCCGCGTACTTTCTGGCTCTCGCCGCAGGACGGGCCGCCGGCAGCGGAAACCTGTAAAAGGCCATTGAAGGAATGGCTTTCGTTGTAACCCAGCTCGCCCAGGATCGGCGTCAGTTCCATGGCGCGTTCGAGCGGTTCGATGACCTGCTCCATCTCAAGGTCGCGCTGCGAGGGCGACAGACGCGCCTGATCCTTTTCCAGAAGGTCGCGCGGGTGGCACAGGCGCGGATGGGTCGGCTCGTAGTAGCCCCATTCGATCTGGCCGCCTTCTGCTGTTTTCGGGTCGCCGGTATCGCGCATGTAGGCGGAGTTGCCCTGGTCGCGCAGCAGCGGATAGCCGATGTCCTTGCCGGTACCCTCGAATTCGTTGAACGGACCGAAGAAGGTCAGCGGGTGGTCGACCGGCATAACCGGCAGATCCTCGCCCACCATGTCGGCGATCAGGCGGCCCCAGAGGCCGGCACAGACGATGACGTGATCGGCCATGATCGTTCCGCGGTGGGTCTTGACGCCCTTGATGCGGCCGCCTTCGACAATCAGGGACTGCGCGGGTGTGTTGGCGAAGGATTTCAGCTTGCCGCTTTTCTCGCCTTCGTCGACCAGCTTTCCGGCAACGGTCTGAGAGCGCGGAATGACAAGGCCGGCGTCCGGATCCCACATGCCGCCCTGGACCATGTCTTCCTCGATCAGCGGGAATTTTTCCTTGATCTCGGCCGGGGTAACGAGGCGCACATTGGTGCCGAAGGCCTTGCCGGAGGTCACTTTGCGCTTGATTTCCTCCATCCATGTGTCGTCGCCGGTCCGGGCGACCTCAAGCCCGCCGACGCGCGCGTAGTGCCCCATCTTTTCGAAGAAATCGATAGAATACTGGGTGGTCCAGACGGAGAGATAATCGTGGCTGGTCGTGTAGCAGAAGTCGGAAGCATGTGCCGTCGAGCCGATGTCGGTCGGAATGCCGGACTTGTCGATGCCGACGATGTCGGTCCAGCCGCGTTCGATGAGGTGATGGGCCACCGACGCGCCGACAATGCCGCCGAGGCCGACGATGACGACTTGTGCCTTGTCAGGAAATGCTGACATGTCTCATTCCTTTTCAATCAACCGGAAGCGGCAACGTCCGGCTTCCTTCTGCATTCAATAACCCTCGCGGGGCTTCCGGAACGGGACACGGGACCGTCTATGAACGGACCTCTCCCGGAATCCGGTTTCTCACCGGCCAGTATCGCGACTGATCGCGGTCCAAAATAGCGTAATTGCGTCATGGCGGCATTATCGCCACGACACGGTGCGGCAAAACTCCGGCTGCATCGAAACCGGGGACGGGCTGGCAGGGGCGCGCCGTGTCTGCAACAAGAATTTTTTCGCCGGGGTGATCCGGCTGCACCGCCAATGCGTACTTGAAACAGATTGAAAAAGGTGCGGACATGCAGGTTGCCACGAAAACCATTCAGAAACCGGATTACGCGGTGACCGATCTGTCCCTTGAAGACCACAGACTGTTGATTGAGCGCATCGCCGATCATCGCGACAGGGATGCGTTTGAGGCGTTGTTCGTGCATTTCGGACCGCGCGTGAAGTCCATGATGCTTCAGGCGGGCGCCACCCACGACCTGGCGGAAGATCTCGTTCAGGACGTGATGATGACGGTCTGGCGCAAGGTGCATCTCTACGCGCCGGAACGCGGGGCGGTCAGCACCTGGATCTACACCATTGCCCGGAACGCCCGGATCGACCGACTGCGGCGTGGTTCCTCGCAAGCCTACGAGGATCTGGAAACGGTCGAAATTGCCTCCCGGGAGGGAGACGGCGAAGACGAGACTTTTGCGAACCAGCGCGCCGAACAGGTTGCCCTGGCGTTGGCGGAACTGCCGGACGATCAGCGCGAAGTCATCGAATATTCCTTCGTCAGGGACATGACGCAGAGCGAAATAGCCGATGAGCTTGCTTTGCCGCTTGGAACCGTCAAGTCGCGCATGCGGCTTGCCTATGCGAAATTGAAAGGAAAGCTGGAGGGCCTGCTATGACCGTCCTGCATCATCTCGATCACAACACACTGATGCGCTATGCGAGTGGAGACCTGGACGAAGCCTTCTCCGCCATCGTTGCCGCGCACCTCGCTGTCTGCGAAGACTGCCGGCATGACCTGAGGGCTGCCGAGGAGATCGGCGGACACTATCTGGAACATGGCGAAACGGCCGATCTTGCCGGGGATGCGTTCTCCAGGATGATGGCCAGGATCGACAGGGGCGAGGCTGCCCCTGAGCCGATCCGCGTCGAACGGCCGTCCGCGCAAAGCGGACCGCAGGGAGTGCCGTTTCCGCTGCAGCGCTATATCGGACCCTCGCTCGACGAGATCCGCTGGAAAACCGTGGCGCCGGGCATCCACCGGCACAAGATCGCTCTTGAAACACCGGGACGTTCGTCTCTCTACATGCTCAGGATCGCACCCGGAAAAGCCATGCCCGAACATGGTCACGGCGGCGCGGAAATAACCCTGATCCTCGCCGGCGCCTATCGTGACGCCTTCGGCCGCTTCGGACCGGGAGATATCGCGGATCTGGACGAACATGTGGAACATCAGCCCGTGGTCGAACCCGGGGAGCCGTGTATCTGCATCGTTGCCACGGAAGCGCCGACACGCTTCAAGGGCGTGATCAGCCGGTTCATGCAGCGCTTTATCGGAATCTGATGCCCGCGGCCGGAACACAGACGTGGAACACGGTCTGGATCACGGGTGCGAGCTCAGGCATCGGCTACGAACTCGCTCGCCTTCTCGTGGAGAAAGCCGCCCATGTCGCTGTGTCGGCTCGCTCAACCGGGCCATTGCAGGAGCTTTCCGATAGATCGTCATCAATCCGCGCGGTGCCGCTGGACGTCACGGACGCAGGAGCGGTCGCCAAGTCTGTCGCGGACATAAGCGAGGGCTGCGGAGCCATCGATCTTGCCGTGCTCAACGCCGGTGCCTGGTCGATGATGAGCGTGGACGAGTTCGATATCGACGCGGTACGCAGAGGGGTCGAGGTGAATGTCATGGGCGTCATGAACGCTCTTGACGCCTTGCTGCCCCGGATGCTGGCGCGCGGAAAGGGACATATCGCGATCGTTGCCTCGGTGGCCGGTTACCGGGGGCTGCCTCGCTCGCTTGCCTATGGGCCCACCAAGGCCGCGCTCATCAATCTGGCCGAAACGCTGCGGACCGAGCTCGAACCCCGGGGTATTCGCGTGTCGCTGATTTCTCCCGGCTTTGTCGATACGCCCATGACGCGCGACAATCCGTTCCCGATGCCTGGCCTGATTTCCGCAAGCGAGGCCGCACGCCGGATCGTCGCCGGCCTTGAAGGCAGGCGGTTCGAGATCGCGTTCCCCTTCGGGTTTTCCTGTGTGATGAAGCTTCTGAGGGCACTGCCGGACTGGCTCTATTTCCGGGCGATCCGGACCTTCGTCTGGAAGGCCTGATCCAGGCCGGTTATCGCGGGAAGGCGATCAGTCTTCACTTCCGGGACCGACATACGTCACGGGTGTTTTCGGCGCTGGCGGGCGCGGTTGCAGGCGCAGGCCCTTCAGCCACAGCCGGGCGGCTTCCAAATGGATACCGATGGTTACCTTGACCGTCATCCAGCCGGTCCGGCCAAGCGCGCGCAGCAGTCTTGCGGTCGTCAGGTCTTCGCGCGCCGCGCGGAAAAAGGCTTTCAGCACCGGACCGGTGCTGTCCCTGAGCGCGACGCCGACGGTCAGCTCTTCGCCGGGCGGCGTCACGCGGAAGCTGTAGCTGCCGGTGCCTGTGTTGAAAGGCGAGACATAGAACTCCTTCCGGCAGTTCTGGGCAATCAGGCCGCCGTCATGCGTGTCGACGGGGATGACGTAGGTCTTGCGTTCACCGAAGGTGTTGTTGACCTCATAGACCATGACACGCGGCCGGTTTTGCGCATCCAGACCGAAATAGACGGTCAGAGGATTGAAGACATAACCGAGAATGCGCGGGTAGCACAGCATGGCAAAGCGGCGGACATCCCTGCGTTCGGGCGAGCCCGCCAGAAGTCGTTCGAGGTAGTCGGCAATCGGTGTTCCGTCACCGTGATCGCGGTCATGGATGCTGAACAGGTTGAAGCGATTGTAGGAGAACAGACGGCTGCGCTCCGGCAGGCTGTCGAGCCGGCTGCAATCCAGAAGAACCGTGAAGACCCGATATTTCAGCGAGTGCGCACGCGGGCGAACGCGGGTGTGCACCACAAGGCCGCTATAGATTGCTCCCGGGTCGAGGTCCGCTTCCATGTCTATTCCGCCGCTTCGATACGTGGCTGTGCGAGCGCAGCAATGCGTCCGGACGGATTGTCGACCTGCCACGGACGGGCGGCCCCGCCCAGAAGCTCGGCGACCGCAAGGCCGCTCTGGATGCCGTCCTCGTGAAAACCGTAGCCGAAATAGCTGCCGCAGAACCAGGTACGGCGTGCGCCCTGAAGGTCCCAGAGACTTTTTTGTGCGGCCATGGCCGTTTCGTTGAACACGGGATGATCATAGACGAATTCGCGTTCGATTGCCTTGGGGTGGATCTCGTCGAAGGGATTGAGCGTGACGAAAAGATCGGTTCGGGTCTGAAGGTGCTGGAGACGGTTC
The DNA here is from genome assembly GCF_050301095.1 of Roseibium sp. Lineage (GTDB taxonomy): Bacteria > Pseudomonadota > Alphaproteobacteria > Rhizobiales > Stappiaceae > Roseibium. The sequence goes on along the minus strand of NZ_JBNKYW010000038.1, from coordinate 2,547 downwards.
AGCCAGTAGGTCACGCATAGCCCGGTTTCGGTGCCCTCGTCCTGCTTGATGTAGTTCCAGCTCGACCACAGCCGCTTGCGGCGCGGCATCCAGCGGGCGTCGCGGTGGAGCACGGCGTGATTGCGCTGATAGGAAAAGGCGCCAAGGAGGGTTTCCTCGAGCCGGTCAGGGGTGTCCAGAAGCTTTAGCGACTGATCCGCGTGCGTCGCCAGAACCACGTGATCGAACGGGCGCAAGGCACCACGGGCATCGGCCACATGTACGTAATCCCGGTGACGCACGATCCGCTTCGCCGCCGTGCCGGGGAGTACCTCGAAGCCGGCATCCTCGACCAGCCGATTGACGTAGGTCCGGCTGCCGCCGGCCACCGTGCGCCATTGCGGCCGATTGTTGAACTGCAGCATGCCGTGATTGGCATAGAAATCGATGAAGCTGCGGGCCGGAAAGGCGAGCATTTCACTCATGGACGTCGACCAGATCGCCGCGCCCATCGGAATGATATGGTCGTCGATGAAGGCCTTCGAATATCTTTCGCGCATCAGGAAGTCGCCAAGGGCGATATCCGGCACGCCGTCCGCGGCCTGTTGCCGGGCCGACTTGAAGAAGCGGCGGATGTCGTTGAGGAGCCGCCAGTGACTCTTGCGGGCGAAGTTCCGGCGCTGGCCGAAGAAACCGTCCAGTCCGCAGCCTCCATATTCGTAAGCGCCTCCGTTGAGGGACAGCGCGAAACTCATGACCGTTTCATGGGAGGTAACGCCGAGATGATCGAACAGGGCGACGAGATTGGGATAATTGCGCTCGTTGAAGACGAGAAACCCGGTATCGGCCGGCACCGTGCCGTCCGTTGTGGTGACGTCAATGGTGTTGGCATGGCCGCCAAGGCGGTCGTCTGCTTCATAAAGGGTGACCTGGTGGTTTTTCGCCAGGAGCCACGCTGCGGACAATCCGGAAATCCCGGAACCGATGACGGCGATCTTCAAAGGGGACATTGCGTTACCTGCGGTTAAACTCCTTTGGATACGCAGCTTTTCGTAAAGTGGATCACAGGTCCATTCAGAAATTTGCGGCCGGCCGGTATTGCGGCAAGACCGGTGATCCGTCCCTGGAAGTCCGCCGTATCAGCTAGCACGAACACAGAAGGACGGCCATGACCAAGTACCTGATCGCATACGGTGCCACAGCCATCGTTTTCCTCGGCATCGATTTCGTCTGGCTGGCGCATGTGGCGCGGCGCTTCTACGCCGCACAGCTCGGCGACCTCCTGCTGGACAGCCCGCGCCTTGGCGCGGCCGCCGCCTTCTACCTGGCCTATGTGGCCGGGATAGTCTTCTTCGCCATCGGTCCGGCGCTGCGTGCCGACTCCATCCTGACGGCGCTTTTACACGGCGGCCTGTTCGGCTTCTTCGCCTATGCCACATATGACGTCACCAACTACGCCACCTTGCGCAACTGGCCGATTGCGGTTGTCGGCGTCGATATCGCCTGGGGAACCCTTCTGACCGCGGTCTCGGCGGCAGCCGGTTGCTGGGCCGCGCGCTTTTTCTACCCCGGGAGCTGAGTTGCCGGTCTGTCCCTGGAAGGTGTTGCCGGATTTGACCTCACGGTGACCGCCGGGATATTCCGGCGGTTCCGTTCTTGAAGGTGTCGCCAGATCTTCGTGAGGTTCTATAGAGCCGCGCGAAGTTGCGGAACGACCTCGAAGAGGTCGCCGACAAGACCGACATCGGCGACCTGGAAGATCGGAGCGTCCGGGTCCTTGTTGATCGCCACGATCACCTTGGAGTCCTTCATGCCCGCGAGATGCTGGATGGCGCCGGATATGCCGATGGCCACATAGAGATCCGGCGCGACGACCTTGCCCGTCTGGCCAACCTGCCAGTCGTTCGGCGCATATCCGGCATCAACCGCCGCGCGCGAGGCTCCTACAGCGGCCCCAAGCGTATCGGCAAGTCCGGCAACGAGAGCGAAATCCTCCTCCGAGCCGACGCCGCGTCCACCGGAAACGACAATCCGTGCGCTGGAGAGTTCCGGGCGGTCCGAGATGACCACCTTGTCCTCGATCCACTCGGACAGGCCCGGATCGGCAGCGGTGGCAATTGTCTCCACTGGCGCCGGTGCCTGTTCCCCGGCCGCGTCGAAGGTGGCGGTGCGGATGGTCAGAACCTTTGTCGCGTCAAGGCTGCGGACCGTTTGAAGTGCGTTTCCGGCGTAGATCGGCCGCTCGAAGCTTTCGGCGTCGATCACGGCGGTGACATCGGAGATCACCATGACATCGATGAGGGCGGCAACGCGCGGCAGCACGTTTTTCGCAGCTGCCGTTGACGGGGCCGCCACATGGCTGAACTGCCGGGCGAGGTCGGAGACGAGTGCGGCAAGCGGTTCGGCAAGCCCGTGGGCAAGTGAAGGATCGTCCGCATGAAGAACCTTGGCGACCCCTGCGATCCCGGCTGCGGCATTGGCTGCCGATCCGCAATCGTGACCGGCACACAGAACCGTAACCTCGCCGAGGTCGGATATCGCCCCGACCGCTTTTGCGGTCGCGTCCAG
>NZ_JBNKYW010000037.1:0-7523 GCF_050301095.1 Roseibium sp. | reverse complement strand
AACCCCGGGCGACCGGGTGATTTATTATTCGCCGACGGAAACCTATGGCGGCAAGGACAGGGTGCAGGCCTTTACGGCCTTCGGGGTCGTCCGCAAGGGCGTCCCCTATCTCGGGGAAATGAGCGGTTGCTTCCACCCTTGGCGGCGCGACGTCGACTGGCTCGACATTGTAGAGACACCCATCCACCCGTTGTTGGGGGAGCTCGTTTTCACCCGGAACATGCCGAATTGGGGCTATCAGCTCCGTTTCGGAGTGTTCGAGATCGGCAACGCGGATGCGGACCTCGTTTGCAGGGCCATGACGCAGACTCAGACAAAACTGAACTTCGCTTAACTCGTGCACAAGGCAGGTGCCGCAGTTCGGCGCCTGCCTTACCTCTGTAATGGATGACTACCGGGTTCAACTGACCGGAAGGCTACGGCGCTGCCATCAATTCATTTCCCGAGAGCGTGACAATCTCCCCTGATTGCACCGACCTCTGGATTGCGTCGATCACCTCCATCGACCTCAACCCCTCGCGCGCGGAAACAAGCGGAGCTTCCCGCCCTTGCAGAACGCCGACGAAATGCTCGATCTGGCGCACAAGAGGGTCCCCCTGGGCCTGCGGAAAGCGGCAGGCAGCAATCGGCTCCCACCAGCTGCGTTTGTCCGGATGATACCAGAGCTTCATGTTGGGCAGCTCCAGAGACCCGTGCGTTCCGCCAATGTAGTAACAGGACTGGCCGGTGACCGGGTAAGCCGGGTTTTCCGCCGCCGTCAGCTCCCAGCTCCACGGCGCGACCGCCGTGTCCGTCACGCTGACGGTTCCAAGCGCGCCATTGTCGAACTTCAGGAGAATCGCGCAGCTTTCCTCTACCGGATACCCGCGCACAAAACCGGAGGCCTGCGCCTGCACCGAGACCACCTCCCCGACCAGATGCCGCAACAGGTCGATATCGTGGATCAGGTTCAAAAGCACCGGACCGGCGCCGGCCTGACGGCGCCATTCCACATCGAAATAATCGTCCGGCTTCATCAGCCAGAACATGCCGTGGACTGTCACGATGGAACCCAGCGCCTTTTCGCTCAGCTTCTGTTTTGCCGCTGCGATCAGGGGATTGTGCCTGCGGTGATGACCGACAAGCAGCGGCACGTTTGCTGTTTCCGAGGCATCGGCAAGCCGCTGTGCTCCGGCAAGATCGGCAGCCAGCGGCTTTTCCACGAGTGCGGGAACACCGGCCCCGATGCACTCCAGGGCGTTTGCCACATGCAGCTGATTGGGAGTCGCGAGGATGATGCCGTCAGGCCTTGCCGCCGAAAAGAGTGCTTCCAGGTCCGGATACCAGGCGAGGCCCAGTTGCCCGGCCAGCACCCGTGCCGGAGCCGCCGGATCGACGATGGCCGCGAGGTCGGCGTTCCTGGCAGCCTCGATCGCTTCGATGTGGCGCTTGCCGATCAGGCCGGCACCAGCAACGGCGATGGATGCCCTTTTCGTCATGACACCGCGTCAGCCTCGGCAGCAGCCACCTTGATCAGGCTCGCCACCCGTTCGATGGCAAGGAGGTAACCTTGTGTTCCGAAACCGGCAATCACGCCGTCCGCGCGCAGAGAGACGTAGGAATGGTGCCGGAAACTCTCGCGTTTGTGCACGTTGGAAATGTGAACTTCGAACACCGGACCGTCGAAGGCATTCAGGGCATCGAGGATGGCGACGGATGTATGCGTGAACGCACCCGGGTTGATGACAATTGCCAAGCCGTGATCTCGCGCCTCGTGAATCCAGTCGATGATCTGGCCTTCCATGTTCGACTGATGGAAGCGAATGTCGAGACCGTGATGAGCCGCCTGCCCGCGGCACCTTTCCTCCACATCGGCAAGGGTCTCGTGCCCATAGATATGCGGCTGGCGCTTGCCCAGAAGATTGAGGTTGGGGCCGTTCAAGACGAACACTGCAGATGTCATGCGTCGGGATCCTCGATGTGAAAGGTTACTTTCCACCGGTTTTGGATTAGATATCAGTCGATGGGGCAACGTTTTTATAATTTCCTATATTTTGCAAAATATCCTATAATCCGAAATCGTCAAGAGGCATGCAGGAGCAGGAATGATTGAGGCAGCAGAAAACGATACGGTAGGAGACAACGCGTATCGCAACATCCGAAACGACATCATTTTCGGACAGCTGAAGCCGAGCGAACGCTTACGCCTCGAGCCGCTGCGCAAGCGCTACAACGTCAGCGTGACGACGCTTCGGGAAATCCTTAACCGATTGACTTCAGACGGTTTTGTTATCGCGGAAGGACAGAAGGGCTTCGAGGTTGCGCCTGTTTCCGATGACGATCTCAGGGAAGTTGCCGAATTGCGGATCCTGCTGGAAAGCCACGCCCTGAAACGGTCGTTTGACCTGGGAGACCTTGACTGGGAAGCCGGTGTCGTGGCTGCCTACCACAAGCTGCATGTTCTGGAAAAAAGGATGCTTGCCGGAGAAACCGCCGTGAGAGAGAGCTGGAAAAACGCCGACTGGCAGTTTCACCGGGCGCTGATTTCCGGCTGCGGGTCCCGGACGCTACTCGAAGCGCATGGAGCCGCATTTGATAAATATCTTAGATATCAAATGCTTACACTAACATTTCGGGGAGAGGAGGCCGCCAGGGAACACAAGCAACTTCTCGACGCAGCCCTGTCACATGACGCCAACACCGCAGGAAAGGTCCTTGAAACTCACATTCTTGGCGGCGTTGAGCACAGCATAGCAAACAGGGACCGTAATCAAGATAACTTAAAATAGCCTACAAAACAGAAAATATATGTTGAAACGAATTCAACTGCGTGTAATTGATTATGATGGAGTGGTCGGCCGAGGTTTCGCCGGCCAATCGCATTTGGGAGGAACCACATGAAGAATATTCTGAACCGCCGCACGTTCGTAGCGACAGTTGCGGCCCTTGCCGTTTCCACTTCCGCATTGGCCATGAGTGCCGCGAATGCCGCCGAAAAGGTCAAGCTGCGCCTGTCGGCCCCGGCATCGGCGACCGATCAGCGCGCCGTCGCATTGACCGAAGTCTTCGCCCCAGCCGTTGCCGAATTTGCGGAATTCGAACCCCACTGGAACGCGACGCTCTTCAAGCAGGGCACGGAGCTTGAAGCCATCGCGCGCGGCAATCTGGAGATGTCGATCACCTCCGCGCAGGAACTCGCCGTGTTCTTTCCCGAGTTCTCGATCTTCACGGCCGGCTACGTCCACCAGGACGCCGCCCATCAGGTAGCCGTCTTCAATGACGCTCTGATGGAGCCGTTCAAGCAAAAGGTGGAAGACGAACTCGGCGTAAAACTGCTTTCGGTCATGTATCTCGGCCGCCGCCAGGTCAACCTGAGACAGGACAAGGACGAACTGACCGTCAAGACGCCGGACGACCTCGCGGGCGTGAACCTGCGCATGCCCGGAACGGATGCCTGGCAGTTCCTGGGCAAGGCGCTCGGCGCGAACCCGACCCCCATGGCCTTCACCGAGGTCTACACCGCCTTGCAGACCGGCGCGGTTGACGGTCAGGACAACCCGCTGCCGACCGTGGTCGACGCGAAGTTCTACGAGGTTACCAACCAGATCATCCTGACCTCTCATCTGGTCGACCTGAACTACATCGCCCTGTCCAAGGCCGTGTGGGAGTCGCTCACGCCGGAGCAGCAGGCAACCGTTCAAAAGGCCGCTGACGACGCGGCCGAAGCAGGACGGCAGGCTCAGCTGAAGAAGGAAGAGGACCTGGTGTCCTTCCTGAAGGAGCAGGGCATGGAAATCTACGAGCCCGATGTCGCCGCGTTCCGCGACCGGGTCCAAGCTATGTATCTGGAAAGCGACTATGCCGCCAACTGGCCGGACGGGTTGCTGGACAAGATCAACGCTCTGGGCAACTAGGCCGGATCCACGATCCCGGCGGCAGGTCGGATATCTTTCCGGTAGCGACGTTTCAAAAACGCGCATCGGACCTGCCGCCGATTCCCTGGCCGTTTAGCAGTTCTTCCACACACCGGGCTCGGAAGGATGACACGGCAGCCTTCAATCGATGCGCCGGTCAGGCATCTCAAGTGTACAGGCACGATGAAGCCCTGAACTGCGTTCAGGAAGCGCCATGCCTTTGACCTTGCCGGCGCCGACCTAGCAAACTGGCCCAACGGAAATCCGGTTTCGCGGGGGGAGAGAAATGGCCAAGCTTACCAGGTGGGGAATGAAGTTCGGGGAGACGATTGCCGCCGCCCTGCTCGGGGCGATGTTCCTGACCTTCCTGCTTCAGATCTTTTCGCGCTACGTAATGGAGCAGCCTTTCGGCTGGACGCTGGAACTCTGTCTCGTTCTCTGGGTCTGGCTCGTCTTTTTCGGAAATGCCTTCATCGTCCGGGAGCGCGATCACGTCAGTTTCGACATTCTCTATCTTGCCGCCCCGCCGGGTCCGCGCAAGGTCATGGCGCTTGTGTCTGCCCTGGCCATCGCGCTGGCCCTTGCCTGGTCGCTGCTGCCGACCTGGGACTGGATCGATTTTCTGAAGATCAAGAAGAGTGCCACCCTGAAGATACCCATGCGAACGATCTACTCGATCTACGCAGTCTTTCTGGTGATCGTGGTGCTGCGCTACGTGTGGACCTTCGTTCATGTCCTGCGCCACGGTGCGCCTTCGGAGGCGCATGAAATTCATGTGGGGGAAGAAGGATGAGCCTTCAGCTGGCCCTTTGCCTTCTGACACTCTTTATGCTGGCGGCCATTGGCACGCCCATCGCCTATTCCATCCTGGTCGGATCGCTGGTCTATCTGGCGGTGGCCGGTCAGGATCTCGCCCTGGCGGGCGAACAGATCGTCGCCGGTCTCTACGAGAGCTTCGTGCTCCTCGCGGTGCCGCTGTTCATCGTGGCGGCGAACATCATGAATGCGGGGACGATCTCGGAAAGACTGCTGCGGTTCTGCGTGGCAACGGTCGGCCGTTTTCGTGGCGGCCTGGGCCACGTCAACGTGGTGGCCTCCCTGATCTTTTCGGGCATGTCCGGTTCGGCGGTGGCCGACGCGGCCGGCATCGGCAAGATCATCATCGACATGATGACGAAGAGCGGCCATTACACACGCGGCTACGCGGCTGCCATCACCGCCGCTTCCGCCACCATCGGACCGATCATTCCCCCGTCCATCCCGATGGTTCTCTATGCGCTCGTCTCCAACCAGTCGATCGGCTACCTGTTTCTCGGCGGAATTGTTCCGGGCGTGCTCATGGGGGCGGTCATCATGGGGATGAACACCTTCATTTCCACCCGGCGCGGCTTCGCCCACGAAGACCCGGTTCCCTTCAGCGAACTGCCTCGCCACACGCTCAACGCATTTCCGGCTCTGCTGATGCCCGCCATCCTGCTCTACGGGATCTACGGCGGCGTCACCACACCGACGGAAGCCGCCGCGGTCGCGGCCGCCTATGCCCTGCTGCTTGCCGGGTTGTTCTACCGGGCACTCACTGCCGGCGCGCTCTACAAGATCCTCGTGGAGAGCGCACGCTCCTCCGCCGCCGTCGGGCTGGTGATCGGCGGTGCGCTCATCCTCAACTACATCGTCGCGTCCGAAAACATCCCCAATCAGCTGGCCGGAATGCTGGTCGGTCTCGATGTGCCGCCGTTGGTGTTCCTGCTCGGCGTGAACCTCTTGCTGCTCGCGCTCGGATGCGTTCTGGACGCGACCACCATCATTCTCGTAATCATCCCCCTGTTCCTGCCGACCTGCCGGGAACTGGGTATCGATCTTGTTCATTTCGGCGTCGTCGCCGTCGTTAACTGCATGATCGGGCTGATTACGCCGCCCTACGGGATTCTTCTGTTCGTGATCAACGCGGTGAGCCGGATTCCGCTGCAGGAAATCATCGCCGAGATCTGGGCGTTTCTCGCAGTGCTGATCGCGGCCCTGATTGTGCTGATCCTGGCACCGGACCTGATCCTCTGGCTGCCGCGCATGTTCGGGTATCCGGGATGATAACGGACAGCCAACCTCTCGGGACACCCAGGACGATACTCGCGGCCCTTGTCGGCAGCGGCATCCAGCGCTCGCGCACCCCGGCGATGCATGAAGCGGAAGGATCCGCCAACGGCATCCGTTACGTCTACCGCCTCTTCGACACCGATCATATGGGCAACCCTGCGCCCTCGATCGGCGACATCCTGAAATCAGCTGAAATGTGCGGGTTTTCCGGATTGAATGTCACCTACCCCTTCAAGCAGCAGGTGATGGATCACCTTGATGACCTCTCCGGCAACGCGCGCGCTGTCGGTGCGGTCAACACGGTCGTTTTCCGCGAAGGCAGGCGCATCGGCCACAACACGGATCTTTGGGGGTTCGGCGAGAGTTTCCGACAGTCCATGGCCGGAGTGCGAAGGAAACGGGTCCTGCTGGTCGGTGCCGGCGGCGCGGGCGTCGCCGTTGCCTTCGCGCTGATGGAAAACGGCGTCGTGCATTTGTCAGTCCATGACAGGGACCTGAGGAAGGCCGAAGCCCTTGCCGAAGCTGTCTGCCGGCAGAAAGGCGCTGGATCCGCTTCTGTCGCCGATAACCTCAGCGCTGCGATCCGGGACGTCGATGGCCTGGTCAACGCAACCCCCGTCGGCATGGACAAGCTTCCCGGAACGCCCGTCCCCCCGGAACTGCTGGACCCCGCCATGTGGGTCGCCGACGTGATCTATTTTCCGCTGGAAACCGAACTCGTGCTGGCGGCAAAGGCAAAGGGCTGCCGGGTCATGGGCGGAGCGGGCATGGCCGTCTACCAGGCAGTGCGCGCCATAGAGCTGTTCACCGGCCTCAAGGCCGATCCGGACAGGGTTTCCGCGTGTTTTGCAAGGCTCGGATAACATCCGCGGTTTCCGGGCAAATGCGCGACAACAAGAGGACCGCGGCCATGAAGACCGCTATTGCCACCGTTTCGATCTCCGGCGACCTGAAGGAAAAACTGGTGGCCATCGCATCCGCCGGTTTCGACGGTGTCGAAATCTTCGAAAACGACTTTCTCGCCTTCGACGCAAGTCCGCGGGAAGTCGGGCGGATGGTGCGGGACCACGGGCTCGAAATTTCCCTGTTCCAGCCTTTTCGCGACTTTGAAGGCATGCCCGAACCGCAACGCACACGGGCTTTCGACCGGGCCGAGCGGAAGTTTGACCTGATGCAGGAACTCGGCACGGATCTTGTCCTGATTTGCTCGAATGTATCGCCGCTCTCTCTCGGCGGCATCGACAGGGCCGCAGACGACCTTGCCGAGCTTGGAGAAAGGGCGGCAAATCGCGGAATCCGGATCGGCTACGAAGCGCTCGCCTGGGGACGGCACGTCAGTGATCACCGGGATGCCTGGGAAATCGTACGGCGCGCCGATCATGCCAATGTCGGCCTGATCCTCGACAGCTTTCATACGTTGGCAAGAAAAATCGATCCGGACACCATCCGGTCGATTCCGGGTGACAAGATCTTCTTCGTGCAACTCGCCGACGCGCCGAAGATCGACATGGACCTGCTCTACTGGAGCCGCCACTTCCG
>NZ_JBNKYW010000036.1:0-14533 GCF_050301095.1 Roseibium sp. | reverse complement strand
AAACTGACAGGCTCCCGCAAGACCGGCCCAAGCCCCACGCTGCAGGGCAAAAACAACCAAAGCCGGACGCAGAAGACGAGAAATGACCAAGCCTGCAAATCAAATACGAATGCCGAAATCCCGCCGGAATTTCCGAGTGGGCCTTAGGCATTTTGACGGAACCTGTGCGACTGGAAAGTGAAAAGCTTAACACGTAGGCACATCGTGTCCTGAACAACGGACATGAAGGTTCAGCGGAACCGACCGGTGCATTTTCAACGGGATTTCAAAGAGCTCAGGCCGATGAAATGAATTTGAGACAACACATTGGTGCGCTGTATCGGAAAAAACCTGAAAGGTCCGGTCCAACCGGAAGCAAATTCGGCACAGGTAATCGACAAGGTCTTCTGCATGGACTAGAAGCGAAAGTAGGCCAACCCTTTTAAATGGATTAAATTCAGGTGTTTGTCTGCATTTTGGACGGAAGCGAGACCGCAATTGCCTCCGGGAGACGCAGGGGAAGACCGCTCTTGATGTCCGTCACGTACCGGAAACGAAATGCAGAGACCTGAAACGCTAACCGATAACTGCAACACTCCAACACCGGAGCAGTTCGCTAGGGCGATCCTGACCCATCTCAGGACTTCACAGGGCAAAGACCCTGACCATGCGTCCACCTATGACTGGCGCATGGCGTTGTCCCTGGCGTTGCGGGACGAGGTCATTGAGCCCTGGTTCGCCTCCACCCGGGCCACCTACGAGGCCAAGGCCAAGCGGGTCTATTACCTTTCCATGGAATTCCTCATCGGCCGGCTGATTGAGGATGTCGCCACCAATCTGCGCCTGGAAGACATCGCGGCTGATGCGATGAAGTCGCTCGGTCTCGACTATGCTCGCATTGTCAGTGACGAACCGGATGCGGCGCTCGGCAACGGTGGTCTTGGTCGTCTCGCCGCTTGTTTCATGGATTCCCTCGCGACTCTCGGCATTCCCGCCTATGGCTACGGCATCCGCTATGAGCACGGCCTGTTCGAACAGCATTTCAAGGACGGCGAGCAGATCGAAACGGCCGAGACCTGGCTGTCGCAGCGCTATGCCTGGGAGTTCGAGCGGCCGGAAGTGCGCTATGATATCGGCTTCGGTGGCACCTTGCGGAAAAAAGGCAGGACGTCGGTTTGGATACCTGCGGAGACCGTCGTTGCGTCTGCTTATGATACGCCTGTCGTCGGTTGGAACGGTGCCTGGGCGAATACGCTGCGCCTCTGGGCCGCAAAGCCGGTCAAGATCTTCGATCTCGACAGCTTCAACCGCGGCGAATACCTTGCGGCCAGCGAACCGGAAGCGTTGGCCCGCACGATCTCCCGCGTCCTTTATCCGGATGATACCACCGAGGCCGGCAAGGAACTGCGGCTCAAGCAGGAATATTTCTTCACAGCGGCGTCCATCCGCGACATTCTCCGGCGTCTCGACTCGGAGGGCGGCTCCGTCGCTGACTTGCCGAACCGGGTTGCCATCCAGTTGAACGACACCCACCCGGCAATCGCAGGGCCGGAACTCGTGCGCCTGCTCGTCGACGAGCGAGGAGTAGATATGGCGGAGGCCATCAAGATCGCCCGCGGCTGTCTCGGCTACACCAACCACACGCTGTTGCCGGAGGCGCTGGAAAGATGGCCGGAGCCGATCTTTGCCAAGGTGCTGCCAAGGCATCTTGAAATCATCCGCGAGATCGAGGCGGCGCACTTCAAGGCCAGCGGCAGCTCCGTACGCATTCTGGAGGGTGGCGACGTCAAGATGGGCGAACTCTCCTTCGTCATGGCGCACAAGGTGAACGGGGTCTCGGCGCTGCACAGCGACCTCGTCAAGGAAACGGTGTTCGAGGATCTCAACCGCGCCTATCCCGGCCGCATCATCAACGAGACCAACGGCATCACGCCGCGGCGATGGCTGCACAACTGCAATCCGGGTCTGAGAAATCTGATCAGCGAGACGATCGGCAAGGACTGGCCCGCGGATCTGGATCAGCTCGAAAAGCTGGTTCCCTACGCAGATGACCAGGGTTTCCGCGACACCTTCAGGAATGTGAAAGCGCAGAACAAGATCCGTGTCACCAACTGGCTGAAGGCCGGCCACGACATTTCGGTTGATCCGGAAGCGATGTTCGACGTCCAGATCAAGCGCCTGCACGAATACAAGCGCCAGTTCATGAACCTGCTTGAGACCGTGGCCCTCTGGAACGATATCCGCGAAAATCCGAATGCGAACTGGGTGCCGCGGGTCAAGATCTTCGGCGGCAAGGCTGCGCCTGGCTATGTGGTTGCCAAGCAGATCATCCATCTCATCAACGACGTCGCCGCGGTGATCAATTCCGACCCGCGGGTGAAGGGTCTTCTGAAGATCGTTTACCCGGAGAACTACAACGTCTCCATGGCCGAACTCCTTATCCCGGCGACCGAACTCTCCGAGCAGATTTCGACCGCCGGCAAGGAAGCTTCCGGCACCGGCAACATGAAGTTCGCCCTCAACGGGGCGCTGACAATCGGCACGCTGGACGGTGCCAACGTCGAAATCCGCGAGCGGGTGGGAGCAGAGAACTTCTTCCTCTTCGGCCTGACGGCGGCCGAGGTCGTCGCCCGCCGCAAGCAGCCTGGCTATTCGGCCGCCGCGATTGCGGCCAGCCCGAAACTGGCGCGCGTGCTGGAGCAGATCGAGGCCGGTGTCTTTTCCTCCGGTGACCGGGACCTTTACCGCGGTCTGGTGCAGGACATGCGCCAGAAGGATTATTTCCTCGTCACCTGCGATTTCGACGACTATTTCGCCACGCAGCGCAGGGTCGATGCGGCCTATGCCGACCAGGACAACTGGACGAGAATGGCCGTGCTCAACACCGCCCGCGTCGGATGGTTTTCCTCCGACAGGACAATCGCAGACTATGCGAAGGACATCTGGAACGCGCATAGTCTTACCCGGGGATAACGAGAAGCCGAAGGAACAAGGTTCGCCATGACGATCTCCTCCGACATCGACGCACTTGCCAGGGGTACCCATCGGGATCCGTTCGCGGTCCTCGGTTTGCACGAGGCGGAGGGGAAACTGGTCATCCGGGCCTTCATGCCCGATGCGAGCAAGGTCGAGGTGGTAGAGCCGGGATCGGCGAAAAAGATCGTCGAACTCTCTTCACTTGGCGGCGGGTTATTCGAAGCGGCCGTTCCACGCCGCAAGAAGCGTTTTGCCTATAACCTGTGCGTCGAACAGGACGGCAACAGCTGGGTTTCCGACGACGCCTATCGCTTCGGTCCGGTGATGGGTGAACTCGACGAGTATCTGATCGGCGAAGGTACACACCGCCAACTCTGGAAGGTACTTGGGGCGCATGTGATCACCCATGAAGGGGTCGGCGGCGTTCATTTCGCGGTCTGGGCTCCCAATGCCAGCCGTGTGTCGGTCATCGGCGATTTCAACGGTTGGGACGGCCGCCGCACGCTGATGCGCCGGCGCGGGGCGACCGGGGTCTGGGAGGTCTTCGTCCCGGGTCTTTCCGAGGGCGAGGTTTATAAATACGAGCTGCTTACCGACGACGGAACCCTGTTGCCGCAGAAGGCCGATCCGGTCGGCTTCGGAGCGGAGCATCCGCCGCGGACCGGATCCATCGTCCGTAATATCGAAGGCCATGACTGGTCGGACGGCGACTGGATCGCCCGGCGTGCGGACCTGCACCGGATCGACAAGCCGATCTCCATCTATGAAGTTCATCTGGGAAGCTGGCGCCGTGTGCCGGAAGACGGCAACCGGCCACTCTCTTATCTGGAACTTGCCGCCCAGCTCGTTCCTTACGCGCTCGATCTCGGCTTCACTCATCTGGAACTGATGCCGGTTTCGGAATTTCCCTTCGATGGCTCGTGGGGCTACCAGCCGGTCGGCCTCTTCGCGCCGACGATCCGCTTCGGCACGCCGGCAGAATTCCGTGCCCTGGTCGAAGCCTGCCACAATGCCGGGCTTGGCCTGATCGTGGACTGGGTGCCGGGTCACTTTCCGGAAGATCCACACGGGCTGGGCAATTTCGATGGCACCGCGCTTTATGAACACGCGGACCGCCGCGAGGGTTTCCACCCCGACTGGAACACGCTCGTCTATAACTACGGCCGGCGCGAAGTGCTGAACTATCTCGTCGCCAACGCCCTCTACTGGCTTCAGGAATATCATGTCGACGGCCTGCGCGTGGACGCGGTCGCCTCCATGCTCTACCGCGACTATTCCCGCAAAGAGGGCGAATGGGTGCCCAATGTCCATGGCGGACGGGAAAACCTGGAGGCAATCGCCTTCCTCAAGGCCATGAACATTGCGGTCTATGGCGAGGTGCCAGGCATTCTGACCGCCGCGGAAGAATCGACGGCCTTTCCAGGTGTCACAACACCGGTCGATGCCGAGGGGCTGGGCTTCGGCTTCAAGTGGAACATGGGCTGGATGAACGACACGCTTCGCTATCTGGCGGAGGATCCGATTCACCGGAAGTATCACCATTCCAAGGTCACGTTCGGCCTTCACTATGCATTCTCGGAAAACTTTATCCTGCCGCTGAGCCATGACGAGGTCGTCCACGGAAAGGGCTCGCTGCTGAAAAAGATGCCGGGCAGCATGCCGGAGAAATTCGCCAACCTGCGCGCCTACTACGGCTTCATGTGGGGGCATCCCGGCAAGAAACTGCTCTTCATGGGCGGCGAGTTTGCACAGGACCGCGAGTGGAACCACGATACAAGTCTCGACTGGCATCTGCTTGACCACGGTCCGCATCGGGGAGTGCAGGCGCTCATCCGCGATCTCAACCGCTTGTACCGCGAGACGCCTGCTCTCCATGAACTGGACTGCCGACGCGAGGGTTTTGAGTGGATCGAAGAGACCAGCGGCGATGAGAGCATTTTTGCCTGGCTGCGCCGCGGGACCAATGATGATCCGCCGATACTGGTGGTCGCCAATTTCACGCCGGTCGAGCGCAGCGCGCGCCGCATCGGCGTGCCGGAGCCGGGCTTCTGGGCCGAGCGGATCAACACCAATGCCGACATTTATGGCGGCGACGGCCGTGGCAACTTCGGCGGCGTGAACAGCGATCAGGTTGCGGCATCGGGACGTCCGCATTCAATCGCAATCACGTTGCCGCCACTGACGACGCTGTTTTTTGAACTCACCCAAGGCTGAGGAGGCCTCGGACGGCGAGAGACGACGAGAAAAGGACCGGGGAGGAGTGACGAAAATGACCATCGAATCTCAAAGACTGGCGCAGCAAACCATGGCCTTCGTGCTCGCAGGCGGACGCGGCAGCCGGCTGATGGAACTGACCGACCGGAGGGCGAAGCCCGCAGTCTATTTCGGCGGCAAGACCAGGATCATCGACTTTGCCCTTTCCAACGCCGTCAATTCCGGTATCCGCCGCCTCGGCGTTGCCACCCAGTACAAGGCCCACAGCCTGATCCGCCATCTGCAGCGCGGCTGGTCGTTCTTCCGGGCGGAACGCAACGAGTCGCTCGACATCCTGCCGGCCTCCCAGCGTCTCGATGAGGAGAACTGGTACAAGGGCACCGCCGATGCGGTGACGCAGAACATCGACATCATCATGAGCCTGGAGCCGAAATACATTCTGGTCCTGGCCGGCGACCATATCTACAAGCAGGATTATTCGCTGATGATCCAGCAGCACGTGGAAACGGGCGCTGATGTCACCGTCGGCTGCGTCGAGGTTCCGCGCGAGGAAGCCAAGGGCTTCGGCGTTATGCATGTGGACGACAAGGACAACATCATCGCCTTCGTCGAAAAGCCCGCCGACCCGCCCGAAATGCCGGGACATCCAGATCTCTCGCTTGCCTCCATGGGCATCTACGTTTTCGAAACAGAATTCCTGCTTGGGATCCTGCAGGAGGATGCAGCCGATCCCAATTCCTCCAACGATTTCGGCAAGGACATCATCCCGAAGATCGTGAAGAGCGGCAAGGCGATGGCCCATCCCTTCTCGCGCTCCTGCGTGATGACCGGACTTGAAAAGGAACCCTATTGGCGGGACGTCGGCACCGTCGATGCCTTCTGGCAGACCAATATCGACCTGACGGACTTCACGCCGGAACTTGATATCTATTCCAACGACTGGCCGATCTGGACCTATTCGGAACTGACGCCGCCGGCCAAATTCATTCACAACGAGGAAGGCCGCAGAGGTCTTGCGACCTCTTCGATGGTCTCGGGTGGCTGCATCATCTCCGGATCGACACTGGACCAGTGCCTGCTTTTCACCGGCGTGAAGACTCATTCCTTTTCCACGCTTGAAGGTGTGGTGGCGTTGCCCTTTGCCGAGATTGGCCGTAACGCACGCCTCACCAACGTAGTACTTGACCGGGGCGTCAAAATCCCGGAAGGGCTCATCGTCGGAGAAGATCCGGCACTTGATGCGAAACGGTTCCGGCGTAGTCCGGGCGGGATCTGCCTGATAACCAAAGCCATGATTGACCGATTGGATACCTAACTGATGGAAGTACTGTTCGTCGGGTCCGAATGCGCACCCTTCGTCAAGACCGGTGGTCTTGCCGATGTGATCAGTGCCGTGCCGAAAGCGCTTGCCGGGCAGGGGGTGCATATACGCGTTCTCCTGCCTGCCTATCCGGCGCTGGAAAAACTGGCAGCCAAGGCCAAGGAAGTGATCCGATACGACAGTCTGATGGGTGGGCCTGCCCGCGTGGTGGAGGTCAAGGCGGAAGGCCTTGACCTTCTGCTGCTCGAGGCAAAGCATCTTTTTGACCGGCCCGGGAATATCTATCTCGGACCTGACGGCAAGGATTGGGGCGACAATGCCATCCGCTTCGGTGCGCTCTGCATCGCCGGCGCCGATATCGCCGAGAAAGGCGCCGGCAGATGGAAGCCGGATATCGTTCATGTCCACGACTGGCAGGCGGGCCTTATCCCGGTTTACCTGCGCCAGCGCGGCTGCAACGTGCCCTGTATCGTTTCCATCCACAACGTCGCCTTCCAGGGGCTGTTCGATGACGGTCTTCTGGAAAAGCTAGGCATCTCGCCGAGTTATTTCACCCCGGACGGGATCGAGTATTACGGTCGCATCAGCTTCCTTAAGGCAGCGCTTGTCTTCAGTGAAAAGATCGCCACAGTCAGCCCGACCTATGCGCGTGAACTGATGAGCTCCGAGTTCGGCATGGGGCTGGAAGGCGTGCTCCAGACGCGCCGAACGGACCTTTCCGGCATCCTCAACGGCATCGACCTCGACGTCTGGAACCCGGAGACCGATCCGGCGCTGCCTGCGGGCTACAGTGTACGTGCGCTCAAGAAGAAAGCGCTCGCCCGCGAAGAACTTGCCCGGCGTTTCGGCCTTGAGGCGCCCAAGGGCGCGCCGCTCTTTTGTGTCGTCAGCCGTCTGACATCGCAAAAGGGCCTTGATCTGCTGGTGGATGTCCTGCCGGACCTGACCGGGCGCGGTGCGGCGCTGGCTTTGCTCGGGACTGGCGACAAGCAGCTTGAGGACAGTTTCCTGGCGGCAACGCGCCGGTATCCGGGGCAGGTCGGTGCGGTGATCGGCTATGACGAGGCGTTGTCCCACCTCTTGCAGGGTGGTGCCGATGCCATCCTGATCCCCTCCCGCTTCGAACCTTGCGGCCTGACCCAGCTCTACGGCCTTCGCTATGGCACGATCCCCGTCGTTTCGCGCACGGGTGGGCTGGCGGACACGGTCATCGATGCAAACGAGGCGGCGCTCGTCGCCGAGTGTGCCACGGGCCTGCAGTTCTCGCCGGTGACGGCGGAAGCCCTTGCAAATGCCATCCACCGTGCGTGTGATCTCTACAGCCAGCCGCAGGTCTGGTCCGCCATGATCCGCCGGGCGATGAAGCATCCCGTCGGTTGGGAGAGCTCCGCCAAGTCCTATGCCGCGCTTTATGCAGATCTCGCCGTGAAGTCGGGGAAGGCTTGAGGCGATGGCGATCAGAATGCGTTCAGGCACACCGCACAAGCTCGGTGCGCAGCTCGATGGTGGCGGCGTCAATTTCGGTGTCTTCTCCGAAAACGCCTCCAAAATAGAGGTGTGCCTCTTTTCCCGCGAGGATCATTCGGAAATTGCCAGATATGCCCTGCCGGAGCGCACCGGCCCGATCTGGCACGGCTATCTGGAGGGTCTGCCTGCAGGTGCGCTCTATGGCCTTCGCGCCCATGGAACCTACGCACCGGAGAACGGCCATCGGTTCAATCCGCACAAGCTGCTTCTGGACCCCTACACGAGGGAAATAGAGGGCAAGTGGTCCAATGTGCATCACGTCTTCGGTTACGATCCTGCGTCGAGTGCCCTCGACCTTAGTTTCGACACCCGGGACAGCGCGCCCTTCGTGCCGAAATCCGTCGTCTCCGATCCCTCCCTCTTCACGCCGCTCGGCAATCATCCCGGCCATCCCTGGGAAGAGGCCTTCATCTATGAGACCCACGTCAAGGGCATGACGATGGAGCATCCCGGGGTCGATGCGGCCCTGCGCGGTACCTATGAGGGCCTGGCCTCCGAACCCGTCTTGGAACACCTGCAGAAGCTCGGCGTCACCACGGTCGAGATCATGCCGGTTCATGCCTTCGTCGATGACAGCTTTCTGCTCGACAAGGGCTTGAAGAACTACTGGGGTTACAACAGCATTGGCTTCTTTGCCGCCGAACCGCGCTATTTCGGGCCTGCCGGCATTGCCGGTTTCCGTGAGATGGTCCGCCGCTTCCATGCCGCCGGTATCGAGGTCATTCTGGATGTCGTCTACAATCACACTGCTGAGGGCGATCACCGTGGCCCGACCCTGTGCTTCCGTGGCCTCGACAACGCGTCCTACTACCGGCTGATCAACGGCCAGCCACGCTACTATGTGAATGACACCGGCTGCGGCAATACGGTGAACATCTCTCATCCTCAGGTGCTGCGCCTCGTGATGGACAGCCTGCGCTACTGGGTCACCGTCATGGGCATCGACGGTTTCCGCTTCGACCTTGCGACAACACTCGGGCGCGAGCATCACGGCTTTGATCCCAATGGCAGCTTCTTTGATGCGCTCCGGCAGGACCCGGTTCTGGCCGGCGTCAAGCTGATCGCGGAACCCTGGGATATCGGCCCGGGCGGTTACCGGCTCGGAGAATTTACACCGGAATTCGCCGAGTGGAACGACACGGCACGCGACACGTTTCGCAAGTTCTGGCGCGGCGACGCCCATGCCGCGCAGGAGCTGGGCGCGCGCCTTCTGGGTTCTGCCGAAAAATTCGACCGCAATGGCCGCCGTGCCTGGTCCTCGATCAATTTCGTTGCCTCTCACGACGGCTTTACGCTGAACGACGTTGCCGCCTACGCCAAGCGTCATAACGACGCCAACCTGGAGAACAACCAGGACGGCCACGCCGCCAATTATTCTGACAATTTCGGCGTCGAAGGCCGGACGGGCGATCCTGACATCCTGGCCCGACGCCAGCGCCGCAAGCGCAACATGCTGGCGACGCTGTTCCTCAGCCAGGGCACGCCGATGCTGCTGGCGGGCGACGAGATCGGCAACAGCCAGCACGGCAACAACAACGCCTATTGCCAGGACAATCCGATCGGTTGGGTCAACTGGGGAGACGCGGACGAGGATCTGCTCGCCTTCGTGCAGAAGCTGACGGCTTTCCGGGCCGCGCACAGCACCGTCCGGCAACCCTACTTTCTGCATGCGGGCAGACGTCCGGCAGACGGTCTTCCGGATGTGGAATGGTGGGATCTCGACGGCAATCCGCTCAACTGGCGTGATCCGGGCCTCTCGAGCCTCTGCCTTCTTGTCCGCTACGCCGCCGAGGCCCCGGACTTCATGGACGAATATGACACCGTCTTCGTGGTCTTCAACCGCGACACGCAGCGAGCCCATGTGACGCTGCCGCCGAAGCCGGAAGGCACGGTCTGGATCCACAGCATCGACACCGCGAACCCGTCCGGCGGCGAGGCCGTGCCTTTGACCAACGGCCACCTTTGGGTGGAAGGCAAGAGCCTCAACGCGCTGGTGCTTGGATTCTTGCAGGGGTCAATGCTGTGACCCCGGACAGCGTTCTCGATATCCTGTCAGCGAAAGCCGGTATCTTCGGTGAATTCCGGGACCTGCAGAACATCGTCCGGCCGACCGCGCCGGAAACCCGGCGCGCGCTGCTGGCCGCCTGCGGCTTGCCCGCGGCAACCGACACCGAAGCCCGGGAGACGCTCGCAGCGCTGGAGGCGGAAGAGGCATCGAGGATTGTCCAGGAAGAGATTGTCCTGGCAAGCGACCGAGCCTCGAACATCCCGCTGCCCGAGGGGGCCGAGTGGGAGCTGGTCCTGGAGACGGGAGACAGGCTCAGCGGTGGGCGTAGCACCGGCCATGTAACGCTTCCGCCGTTGCCGCCGGGCCTCCACGATCTTCATCTGAAACTGGGGGCCTGCGCCCAATCCGCACTGCTGATCGCTGCTCCGGCGGCCTTGCCGGCACTTGGCGACCGTGGTCTCGGCCGGATCTGGGGTGTCACCGGAACGATCTACGGTCTGCGCTCAAACCGCAATTGCGGTGTCGGGGACTTTGCCGATCTCGGCGTCATGGGAGCCGCTTTGGCTCCTGGCGGAGCCGCGTTCTACGGCATCAACCCGGTCCATGCATTGGGCTGGAGCGAGAAGGAGATCGTCAGTCCCTATTCGCCGACGCATCGTGGTTTCCTCAATCCATGGCACATTGCCCCGGACAAGATGGGGGAGCTGCTCCGCTTCTGCCCGTCAGTGGCCGCGTTGCTTGTTGAGGCAAATGCCGCATTTGACAGACTGCGTAAGGCCGAGCGCGTGGACTATGCTGTTCATAGAGCTTTTCTGGCACCCCTCCTTGAAAGTACCTACGAGGCGTTTTTGCTGGAAGCGCCCGATTTTCTGCTTTCCGACTTCGACGGCTTCCGCCGGGAAGAGGGGGCTGCGCTTGAGGACTTTGCGCTCTTTGAGACTTTAAGCGAGCAGCATGGGTCTGACTGGCGGCTCTGGCCGGCCGAACTCCGACAGAAGGAAGCGGTTGCTGTCATGGAGGATCTGCAGGCGCGGATGGGGTTCCATGTCTGGCTGCAGTGGCTCGCGGACCTGCAACTTCATTCGGCCCAGAAATCGGCCTCTGACGCCGGCATGCATCTCGGGCTTTATCTTGATCTTGCTGTCGGTTCACGCCTTGGCGGTGCTGAAAGCTGGTGCGAACGCGGGAGCCTCGCCGAGAACGTTTCCATCGGCGCTCCGCCTGATTATCTCAGCCCAGCCGGACAGAACTGGAACCTGGCCGCCTATGCGCCGGGCAAGCTTGCCGGTAACCGATACGCCGCGCTGCGCGGTTTGCTGAGGCGTAACATGCGCCACAGCGGTCTCTTGCGCATCGACCACGTGCTCGGATTGAAGCGCAGTTTCTGGGTACCCTCGGACGGAAGTCCGGGCGGCTATGTCAGCCAGCCCTTCCGGACACTTGCAGCCATCGTCGCTATTGAAGCAAAGCGCTCGGACACAATTGTGGTTGGAGAGGATCTCGGCCTCGTTCCGGATCAGTTTCGTGACGAATTGCGCGACCTCGGTTTTTACGGCTACTCGGTACTGCAATACGAAAAGACCGACGGTGTCCTGCACGATCCGGCTGACTTGCGCAAACGCTCGCTTGCCTGCTTTGCCACCCACGACACGCCGACATTGCGCGGTTATTTTGAAGGCGCCGACATCGACTGGTGGGAACGGCTCGGCTGGATCACGCCGGAGGAAAAACCGGCCAAGCAACAGGAACGCGAGAGCGAGGCCGCGGGCCTTCTTGCAAATGCGCCTTCCGGGTACCGGTCGGCGAGCGATGCCGACGGCTTCCGGGATGCGATGCATGCAACGCTCAGCCAATCGCCGGCCGAGCTTGTCGCCGTGCAGCTTGACGATATTCTGGGAGAGAGGGAAGCCCAGAACTTGCCGAGCACGGTCAGCGAACATCCCAATTGGGTGCGGCGCCACAGGGTTCCGGTCGAGGAGCTTTCGAAGCTGCCGCAGCTGGAAGGCTTGAGCGCGATTATGCGCCAGGGCGCGCGTGGCCAGCACAAGGCGGGCAGTAAGGTGGACGTCCCGCCTGATATGCCGGGGTATCAAAATGTTGATTGATTTGGGTGTGTAAGACGATCCAGGGAGAGAGAAGATGACTGTTCGGACCATTCAGGCAGGACCCTTTGAAGGCCAGAAGCCCGGAACCTCCGGTCTGCGCAAGAAAACCCGCGTCTTCATGGAGCCGGGCTATGTCGAATGTTTCCTCCAGGCGATCTTCAACAGCATCGGCGGGGCAGAGGGAAAGACCCTCGTCGTCGGCGGTGACGGCCGCTACTTCAACCGCGAGGCCATCCAGATCATCCTGAAGATGGCCGCGGCAAATGGAGCGGCAAAGATGATCGTCGGCCAGGATGGTCTTCTGTCCACCCCGGCCGTCTCCAACCTCATCCGCCAGCGCAAGGCGGATGGCGGACTGGTTCTTTCCGCCAGCCACAATCCCGGTGGGATCGATGAGGATTTCGGCCTCAAATACAATGTCTCCAACGGCGGTCCTGCGCCGGAAGGCATCACCGAGGAAATCTTCGCCCAGACACAGACTATCTCCAGCTACAGGATTTTCGACGCGCCAGACCTGGACCTGACTGCGCTGGGCGCATCCGGTCTCGGCGGCATGACAGTGGAGATCGTCGATCCCGTCGCCGACTATGCCGCGCTCATGGAACAGCTTTTCGACTTCGGCAAGATCCGGGATCTCTTTGCCGGCGGCTTCACCATGCGCTTCGACGCGATGCATGCCGTCACCGGGCCCTATGCAAAGGCGATCCTCGAGGGCAAGCTCGGAGCCGAGCCCGGCACGGTGCTGAATGCGGTCCCGTCGGTTGATTTTGGTGGCGGCCATCCGGATCCGAACCCGGTCTGGGCCAAGCCGCTGGTGGATCTGGTGATGTCTGATCAAGCGCCGGATTTCGCCGCGGCCTCCGACGGCGACGGCGACCGCAACATGATCCTCGGCAAGGGCATCTACGTGACACCGTCCGACAGCCTTGCGGTTCTCGCGGCCAATGCCCATCTGGCGCCCGGCTATGCCAAGGGCCTTGCGGGCGTCGCCCGCTCCATGCCGACCAGCACCGCCGCCGACCGGGTGGCCGAAGCCCTCGGCATCGGTCACTACGAGACGCCGACCGGCTGGAAGTTCTTCGGCAACCTTCTGGATGCCGGCAAGGTGACGCTCTGCGGTGAGGAAAGCGCCGGTACCGGCTCTGATCACGTGCGCGAAAAGGACGGCCTATGGGCCGTTCTGCTGTGGCTGAACATCCTGGCGGAGACCCGCCTGAGCGTGAAGGACATGATGGCGGCCCATTGGCAGCGCTACGGCCGAAACTACTATTCCCGCCACGATTACGAAGCCGTGCCGACGGACGACGCCAATCAGCTCATGGACGATCTGCGTGCCAAACTGACCGAGTTTCCGGGCATGACTTTTGCCGGCCTCACCGTCTCAGCTTGCGATGATTTCGCCTATCTCGACCCGGTCGACGGCTCGAAGAGCCTGAAGCAGGGTATCCGGTTCCTCTTTGAAGGCGGTGCCCGTGCGGTCTTCCGCCTGTCGGGCACCGGCACCGTCGGCGCAACGTTGCGCATCTATCTGGAAAAGCTGGAAACCGACGCAGCAAAGCTCTTTGAGAATACCCAGGCAGCACTTGCACCGGTCATTCAGGCCGCCGGGGAAATGTCAGAGCTTGACCGCCTCGGACGGGCGGAGCCGGACGTCATCACCTGAAGGGGTGACAGGGCGGGAATTGCGTAATTTCCGGTAAGCAGCTCCGACAAATCACCAGCCTTGCCCGACGATTGGGCAAGGGACACCGAGTTCACGTTCCGCCACTCGAAATGCGATCCGACGAAAGAGATCACATCAACTTTGAGCAAGGCTCATACAGATTTTATAAATGAAGTCGAACGACGACGGCACACTTGTTGTTGTGCAGGACACAAACGAAGAATTGATAGCGAAGGAGGCCCTCAAACGCCTGACATGCGGATCAGGGTTTCGTTATTGAGCGATTGTTTGGTTACAAGTCTCGGTGTGATCAGGCTCCCGCAACCAGATACAGCTGAGAACCTCTTCGGGGCCCATCAAGGAGGACAAAAGTCCGACGCTGAAGGGAAAAAATGACAAATTCTGTTCCCAAAACCAATAAACAACCCGTCAGTCCTGCTGCCGGGTTTTTTGTTTGGCAAACTGGTTACAGATTTGAAACTGACAGGCACCCGCATGACCGGCCCAAGCCCGGCGCTGCGGGGCAAAAAACTCTCAAATCCCGACGCAGAAGACACGAAATCAAATAAACAACCCCGTCAGCAGCGCTGGCGGGGTTTTTTTGGGCAATTCTATCCAAATGCCGCAGAAACCGGCGAAGCCGATTGGCGCCGCTTATCCGTGGGCAATCATGACGTGGCGGACGGCGGTGTAGTCCTCCAGTGCATATTGGGACATGTCCTTGCCGTAGCCGGATTGTT
>NZ_JBNKYW010000035.1:0-11201 GCF_050301095.1 Roseibium sp. | reverse complement strand
GCGGATCGACGCCGCCGTGCTCAAAGTACCTTTTGTCCTCGAAGGCCAGCAGCATCTTCAGGTAAAGCGGGTCGATGCGGTCGAGGTCGACCGGCAGGCGCCACTTGTCGTCCTTGCTGGTGAAGGCCCGCAAGAGCCTGTCCTCCCTGTCCAGAACGACGACGGAAAGCGACAGGTCGGCGATCGCCGGCAACGACCGCAGAGCCTCGAGATCCCGCTGCACTTTCAATGCAGCCGCTCCCGCGATCACGGCAAGGCCGAGGCCGGCGGCGGCGCCCCACCGCCGGTATCTGCGCCAGTCTTTCCGCGGCCGTGCCGTCATTTCATTGCCTTACCGTGTCGGCCCCAGCACCACGAAGCCGCCGGTCTCCGTGATGGCCCGGCGGTCCGGACGGTACATGTCCTCGACTGATGCCGGAGGATGGGCGAAGGTGCCCGGCGTCGCGGCACGGGCAAGATAGGCATAGGTCATTTCCCTGCCGCTCAGACGTGTCTGATCGACCGCGACCTCAAACCTGTCCGGGTAAAAGGCCGTATGGTCCGCCACATCGATGGTGGACAGGAAGGAAAGACCACCCAGCTCGCCGGAGCGCACCAGACGTGGATTGTCGATGACAAGGCCTGCCGGCAAGCGGTCGACCACCATCAGCCGGCCTGGCAGGTCGGTCAGGGAGCGAACCGTCAGGACGATGGCCAGGCGAGTGTTCACCGGTACGGCGGACGGGTCCACCTCGTTGCCGTCGAGATCGTAGACCTTCCGTTCAATCGCGTAGTCCTTTCCGCCCGCCGGCTCCGGCACCATCGGCTGACCAGTGATCGAAACCAGCAGGTCGGTTGCCGAAGCGCCGTTGTTGGTGACCTCGACCGCGGCCCTGGCGATCTCTCGGCCTTCAAAGGACCAGGCAAGCCGTCCCGGCGCCGTCTCGCCATCGACCGATATCCGGGCCTCCCCCGCCGACTCGTTCAAGGCCTGGGCCGCAAGCAGCAGCCAGGCCATTTCCTGGGTCGACCTGGAGGACGAACGGGTCTGGGCGGTTTTGAGGCTGTCGACGGCTTCCGCAATCAGACGATCCCCCATGGATGCGGAGACGACATAATCGGTCACGCCGGCGCTGTCGCGCAGACGGGAACCGTAGTCACCCCGGTACATCCGGACGGTATCGGCCGGAAGCGAGGCAAGGGCTGCCTTGAACCCGGTCTCGGCACGTTCCCGCTCACCATAAAGCGCAAGGCTGGCGGCCAGCTGTGCCTTGGCCAGGGGCGTTGCGAAGCTCTGAAGCTTGGCATCGAGGTAATAGCGCAGATCCCCCATGGAAGCCCGCCCGTTGCTGGCGAGAACATAAAGCCCATAGGCAATCCCCTCCCCGCCATCGCGGAAATCGGTGGCATAAGCCAAACGGTTTTCCAGATTGTCGAGCGCGCTGGTGAAGGCGATGTCCGGAACACTGTAGCCCTTCTGCCGGGCACGCGTCAGGAAGTCGGTGACGTAGGCATCCAGCCAGATGTCGTCATCGCTGTAACTGTTCCAGAGACCGAAGCCACCTGAACTCGACTGGTTGGCGAGAACGCGGGCAATCGCCTTCACGACGCGTTCGCGCAGGGCTTCCCCGGAGCCGAGCCCGGCGGCTTCCGCCACTTCGCTCAGATAGAGCAAAGGCAGGGCCCGGCTGGTCGTCTGCTCGGTGCAGCCATAGGGATAGCGGTCCAGAGCATCGAGAAGACCCGCAACGTCGATGCTGGCGACCCCGCCGGCGGCAAGGGTCACATCGACGGTTCCGGTTCGCAACCCGTCAAAGCTGTCTTCCGACAGCATCAGGCTTCCACCCGAGGCAAGCTGGAAGGAAGACCTGCGGACCACTGCCGGCTGCATGTCCTTGACTTCAAGAGACATCCGTTTGACGAAAACGGCGCCTTCCGGCCCGGTCAGTGCCGCGACGACCTCACCCATGCCCGGCGTGTCACCGCCAGCAACCGGCAAAAGCGCAAGCGCCTTCTTGCCCTGATCCAGATCGATCTGTCGAACCTGGCGGTTGGAACCATTTTCCAGCAACAAGCCTTCGGCAACGGAGACTTCCAGTTCATAGGAGCCCGGCTTGCCGTCCACATTGTCGATTTCGATCGCAAGGCGCGAGGTATCGCCGGGGGCCAGGAACGCCGGCGCGCTCGCGGTCATGACGACCGGAGAGCGCACCTGAACTTCCCGTTCACCGTGACCCACCCCGTCCTTCGTCCAGGCCACCACCATCAACTTGAGCGCACCGTTGAACGCAGGCACATCGAAGGAAACGGTGGCCTCGCCATTGTTGCCGACCTCGACCAGTCCCGAAAACAGGGCAACAGGTTTCTCGTCGGGTGGCGGTGCGTTGAGACGCATTGCTGCGGCATCTCCACCGGAGCGGACACGCCCCATGGTGCCGGCGGTCCGGTCGATCAATTGGCCGTAGAGGTCCCGGATATCCGAGCCGAGCCGCCGCTGGCCGAAGTACCAGCTGTCCGGATCAGGCGTCTTGTAGCCAGTCAGGTTCAGGATGCCGACGTCAACCGCGGCCACCGTCAGATAAGCCCGGGTGCCGGGCTCCAGATTTGCGAGCCTGACAGGAACATCCAGCGTCGTTTCCGGCAGGATCTTGTCCGGTGCGGAAATTTCCACATCAAGCGCACGCCTGCCCGGATCGACCTTGAGCCAGGAAAGCCCGATCGCGCGAGACGGCATCCGGTTCTGATCCAGATCCATCGGCCGGTAGAG
This sequence comes from Roseibium sp., assembly GCF_050301095.1. GTDB lineage: Bacteria > Pseudomonadota > Alphaproteobacteria > Rhizobiales > Stappiaceae > Roseibium. The sequence goes on along the minus strand of NZ_JBNKYW010000035.1, from coordinate 8,455 downwards.
GCTTGCGGTGATGTAGGCCCCCGCCCCCCAGTCGTCGCTGACCGGGATCTCCACTTCGGTTTCTTCACCGGTCACTTCCACGGTCTGGCTGGCAAGCAGACCGCCGGAAACGACATTCACAACGGCAACACCGGCCATCTGCGGTTTCAGCCGCAGCTTGGCTGTCTCGCCTGGCCGGTAACTGGCCTTGTCCAGTCCGACGTCCAGGTAGTCCGGCGTCTCGGAAGTGGCATCGGCGGTGTACCAGCCTGCCTGGAAAGTGACACTTGTCGAACTATCCAGCTCACCCGTGCCAACAACGTCCAGCCGGTACTCCCCCCATTCGACGGGCAGGGACAGAAGGCCCGGCTCGCCGGCTTTTGTTTCCAATTCTCCATCGGCAACCCGGTGCGAAGAGGTGATCGGCTCGAACGACCAGCGGCCGTCGTACCGGTACCACTGATAGTTCCGATCGATCCTGGAAAGCGTCCAGCGCAGTCCGGAAGCATCCTGCTGCTCTCCGTCCTTTCCGACCACGATCACGGAGAAGTCGGCCGGGCCGCCTTCATCGACGCCTCCGTCGAAGGCCGGTTTCACACCGATACGGGGTCCATCGAGCGCCACCGGAAGATCCAGGTCCCGCTCCACATATCGTCCGCCGCCTTCAACCAGACGGGCAACCAGTTTGCCGTCATAAAGGACAGTGGTCTCGGGCAACGACGGGAGAAAAACGTCGAAAGAAAGATTGCCGTCCTGATCGGTTTTCAGACCGGAGGAAATGGATTCCCGTTGCGAATAAGCTTCAGAGTCTTCGGCCCCGAACTGATAGCCCGGATAGGCCTTTAGCGTCCTGACCGGGCGAACGACCACGTCCCCCTCGAGGGTCTGGTCGCTCGCGGGCGAGCCATAGAGAAATTTCGCGTGGAGCGAAAACTGCGTCGGCGTATTGCGGCTGAAGGCCCTGGCGTCTGTTTCGAGATCGAAATCGACACGCTCCGGCTGGTAGTCCTCGACCTGGAATGTCGCCTCCGAAAGCGAACTGCCTTTCGGGTCCGCGAAGACCCGCCAGGACCAGATGCCCTGCTGCGCCGACGCGCTCAGCGTCAGGTCCTGCAGATGACCTCCAAGGCCACCGTCGCCGACGGTGAAGCGGGCGTGCTCGACACCATCCGGACGGGTGAAGACGAATGTCAGGGGGAAGTCTTCCTGCGCGGTGGCGCGGGAGGTCCGCAGAAGCGCCTGGGCATGCACGGTTTCACCGGCCTTGTAGATGCCGCGGTCGGTCCAGGCAAAAACATCCAGCGGTCCGGGAGCGGGCCGGCCCTCCACGCCCCGATCGGAAAGATCAAAGGCGGGTTTGCGCAGGTCCAGGAAGGAATAGTCGCCTGCGGCCGTTTCGGCGACGAGTACGCCGGGCGCGCGCCCGCCCCTGCCCCGTGTCAGACCGGCCGCGAATTCCGCGAAGCCGTCTGCGTTGGTCACGGCTTCGCCCAGGATCTCGTTGTTGACCCCGAGCAGGCGCACCGTCACGTCCATCATGGCCTCCGCGGTGGAGAGCGAGCGGATGTTGGCGGAGATGCCGGCATCGCCCGTCAACGCCGTCATGCCGAGATCCGACACCAGGAACCACTGGGTGGCCAGATCACCCCAACGGTTCTGGACATCCAGCTTCGAGCGGGCGGTCATCGCATAGATGCCCGGCTTGAGTTCAAACCCCGTCTGCGTCACCGGAATGGCGGTGGTGATGTCCTGGTTGAGCCGGGTTTCGGTTTCCACGATCCCGGTCCAGACCTTCTCACCGAGCTCATCCTCGATTTGCTCCGCCCGCCAGCTGCTGAGCTGGCGCAGGAACCTGTTGTCGCGCAGGATATCCGCCACCGAGCGGCTGCCGATCCGATAGATCGATGCTTCGACCTCCGAGGTGTTGACCGAGACGATCGGGATGGTCGGATTGCCGCCGGCGGGCAAAACATAGGACCGGCCAAGGAAATGGACCGATGGCGACCTGTCCTTCACGTAGATCGTCAGGTCCGCCGACTTTTCCAGTTTTTCTCCATCGGCAGCGGGCAGTCCGCTGCGCGCAGTCACCTCATAGCGTTGGCCATGCTGCAGACCGTCCGCGCAAACCTGGCTGCCTTCCGTCTCGATGGAAACGGTTCCCTCGCCTTTCACGCTCACGTAAGGGCTCATGTCCTCGCCGGGAAGGAGCTTTTGCGAGAAAACAAGGCAGATCCGGGGAGAGGCACTGTCGGAATCCACCTGATGATCGACAATCCGGAAGCCGTGTGCCGCCACAAGATCTTCATAGCGTTGGCGCAGGCTCGCATTTTCCTCTCGTGCCAGAGAGGCCCGCAAGGCCCGGATCGCGCTCTTGTATTCACCACGCCTTTGCAGGGCACGGCTCAAGAGGTTCAGGGCGTCGGCCTGCTCAGCCGTGGAAACGGTTCGCAGATAGGTATTGATGGCCGCGGAAATCGTCTGCTTCTGCAGGGTCTCCCGGTCCTGCCAGTCGGTCGGCTCGGGGATGAACAGCGCAACGGTCAGCTGCGTCCAGGCGTCGAGAGCCCCCGGCTCCAGGACAATCAGCTGCTTGTAGGCGTCCTCGGCAATGCGGCCTTGCTGATAGCGCAAGGCGGTCAGGCCGTCGCGCCGCAACTGATCCGCCGTCTTGCCGTTGGCGCGAACGTTGTTTGCAATGCTTTTGGAATAGGTTTCGGCACTTTCCAGCTGTGACTTGGGCAGAAAGGCCAGTTCGGCCTTCCGGTCGGCGCTCTGATCGGCCCGCGGTGCCATTACCTCGACGACACGGCCAGCGATGGCGCCGGTAAAGCTCTGCAATTCGCCGAAATCGGTTTTCAGGAAACACCAGCCCGCGGACGTGTTGAACGTGAAGGCACGGCACTGGCCGTCGCCAAGGCAGGCGGACTTGCATCCCTCAAGATCGACATCCTTGACCGTCCGGTAGTCGCTGCCGAAGAAATCGGCATCGTCGATCGTGACGATCCGCCGGTCCTGGGCATCGGCGCCGGGAATCGGGGCAAAGGTGCCGGCCGCAAGTGCCAAGGCCAGAAGGGCCGTCTTGTGACGGCGCTTGCCTTGGAAACCGGAAAACAAGGAAAAACGGAAAAAACGCTGCATTAAAAGAGACATGGCCAGACCTCCCGGGCCGAGAATTTTCTCTATCAAGGCACCGGAACGTGACGAGGACAAGGCAAAACTGTCGAATTACGCAGTCGGGGATGTGCAGATTTTTTGCAGATACGGTTACCGGCCGCGATCACCCCACCCGGGCAATCAGTTCCTCGATAAGACGGCCGACCTCCTGGGAAGCCTTGCCGGAGGGCGCATCCTCCGTCACGGAATAGCCTTTACCCATGGCGGAGGCGAAAACCGTCCGGTTACCGAGTCTGGCGCTCAAGGTGTCATATCCACAGGCGGCAATGGCCTCCGCCACTTCTCCTGTCAGGGAGGCGCGCGGCGGAACCCGGTTGAGTACCAGCAGGGCGGGCGTGTCCTCGCGCCTGGCAAGGTCGAAGGTCTGGGCGGTTGCCCAAAGATCCACCGGTGTCGGCTGGACCGGCACGATCACGAAATCGGCGGCATCGATGGCCGGTTTTGCGTCTGTATCGGTCTTGGGAGGCGTATCTATGATGACGTAGCCATGGGATCTGGCAAGCGACCTCGCCTCCCGGCGCGCGCCCCAGCCGGAGGCGGTTCGGAATTCAAGTCCGGTCCCGTCTTCCCCAAGGCTCTGTTCGCGGGCTTCGTACCAGGTCCCGAGTGACCCCTGCGGATCGACGTCGAGGATCGCCACCGGTTCGCCCGACTGCCGTGCGAGAGCAACGGCAAGATGGGCTGCCAGCGTCGTCTTACCAGAACCGCCCTTTTGCTGGGCCACCGTCAAAATCCGTCCGGACATCGCAATCCTCCAGAAACACTTCGTTCATATTGCGCCGCAAAATTTCGCAGCGCAACAAAACATTCCCGATTTCTGGTCGGAAGCGAGCTGCAGGAGCGTTCTATTTTCCGCCAAGGGCCGTGTAGATGTTCCAGGATGGTCTTCCGGTGACCGGCATGCCGAATTTGGCCTCCGCCTTCTTGATGCCATTGCGGGTTGCCGGACCGACCTTGCCGTCAGGTTCTCCGACATTGAAGCCGTTCTTGTTCAACAACTTTTGAAGCTCCAACCGCTGCGCACGCGACAGACCCGGATTGGCCGTCGGCCAGGGTGTCTTGAAAGGTTCGCCCCCGGAAACGAGCTCCGACAGAAGGGCAATCGCGAGGCCATAGGATGTCGAGGCGTTATAGGAGCGAAGTGCCCGGAAATTCCGGGTCACCAGAAAGGCCGGACCATTCGCACCTGCGGGACGAATGAGGGCAGCTTCCAGCTTTCCGGACACCTTGCCACCGCCGATCCTGGTCACGCCCCGTTTGCCCCACGTGGAAAGCGACGCGTATTTCTTGCGGCCGGACGGCCCGTTGTAACCGCTCGGCACTTTCACTTCAAAGCCCCAGGGACGGCTGTTGCTCCAGCCGGCGTTCTTCAGGAAATTGGCCGTGGAGGCAAGCGCGTCCGGAACCGAGTTCACCAAATCCTTGCGGCCGTCGCCGTCAAAGTCGACCGCCAGGCTGTTGTAGGTGCTCGGCATGAACTGCGTTTGCCCGAAGGCTCCGGCCCAGGAGCCGCGGAAATCGTCTGCCGGAACATCGCCGCGCGAGGCGATCTGAAGCGTCTTTATCAGCTCACCCTTGAAATACTTCTGCCGTTTCTTGCCGGCGCAAACCAGGTTGGCGAGCGCATGCGGCGTATAGAAGTCGCCCCGGAACTGGCCATAGTCGCTCTCGATGCCCCAGACCGCCAGAACCACGTGGCGGTCGACACCGTAGCGTTTTTCAATCGAGGCCAGCGTGCGGCCATGTTTTTTCAGGTTGGCCTTACCGTCCTGAATGCGCTCGGCATCCACCAGAAACGCCATGTAGTCCCAGATTTCGGTCTTGTGTTCCGGCTGGGACGTGGAAAAGCGGATGACCTTTTCGTCGAATGAAGCCCCTGACAGCATCTGGTCGGCGATCGCCGGACGCACACCCGCGGCAACCGCCTGCTGCATGAGGGAAGCGACACAGCGCTCGATGGCGAGCGCCGGTCCGGAAAGCGCTGTCAGTCCAAGGCCGAAGCCAAGAACAACTCCTGCAAGACCCTTCCACAATCCCCGTCGCATCGCCCGCTCCCCGGCTTTGAATCAGTTCTGGAACGCTGACACGCTAGCGCGACGGAAATGCGGCGAAAAGCGGGAAGGTCAAGATATCGGGGAAAACAGGCGCTGATTTGCCGCCCCGGTCCCGGCTCGCACTTCGCTTGACCGGGATGACGATTGAAATGAAAATCCTTACCTGCCCTCGATCAGCTTGCGGCGCAGCCAGCTGGAGCCCTGATCCATCAGGATCACCACGACAATGGTCAAGATGATGATGTAGCTGGTGTTCTCCCAGTCGCGGGAGGTTCTCATGGTCTCCACCAGCATCAGGCCGATGCCCCCTGCCCCGAGCGCGCCGATCACCGTCGCAGAGCGTGTATTTGATTCCAGATAATAGAGCACCTGGGAGACAAAGACGGGCAGGATCTGCGGAATGACGCCGAAGCGGTAGCGTTGAATCTGGCTTGCGCCGGTAGCGCGCACGCCTTCAACCTGTTTGTTGTCGATGTTCTCCAGCGCTTCGGAAAAGAGCTTTCCGAGTGAGCCGGTGTCGGTGAAGGCGATGGCGAGCGCGCCGGTAAGTGGTCCAAGGCCGAAGGCGCGGATGAAGATCAGCGACCAGATCAGCATGTCGATGCCGCGCAGGAAATCGAACAGGCGGCGGGTGCCGAAGCGCATCAGCCGGGACGGCGTGAAATTCCGAGCCGCCAGAAAGGCCAGAGGCAAGGCAAACAGGGCAGCCGTCAACGTGCCGAGCACTGCCATCATGATGGTCTCGAACAGAGCGGTGAAGATCTCGCCATGCTGCCAGTCGGGGTTTTTCAGGAACTCGTCGGCGATGAACCAGAGGTTCGAGGTGTCCGGGTCCATCCGGTCAGCGCTGAGAGCCAGGGCATAGAGTTGGCTGAAGGACATGCCGTGGAGCGGCGAGCGGAAGGGGAACCAGAAATTCTCCCAGCCGCCGAAATAGTTGTGAACCTCGATCTTGGTCTTGGTGACCTGCAGACGCTTGTCGAGCGCGGGGCGCACATCGAGCTTGCGCGGGTCGACCTTGACCCAGTCCGGAACCGGGCCTTCCGGCAATTCGATCTCCACGCCGGATTTGGTCGCGGTGCCCTTGACGACGCCGTACTCCGGGATCGTGAACAGTGCGGTTTTGCCTTCAATGTCGATGAAATAGCCGTCACCGAGATCAACACGGGCATTCTCGCCGTCGAGCGAGACCCAGTTTGGCAGTAGAGCAGGATCGTAGGTTGCCGTGCGCTCGCCCTCGATGGCAACTTCAACGTCGTTGCGGCGGAAGTTTTTCGTCACATGAACCTTGTAGGCGACCGAATCCGTCGCAAGGATCGCCGCCCGCTCCGGCTGCGCCTTGGCCAGGATATCAGGCACACCAAAGGCAAACCACGTGTAGACGAGATAGGTGAGGACCGCGAGCGGCAAGAAGATCGTCAACCAGGCACGGCGGCGAACATGCAGCCAGACACGCTCGGACGTGACGGGCGTTTCAAGGGTGTAATCGGTCATCGAAAGATCCCTCAATGAGCCCGGCCGGAGCCGACCAGCCTGCCGCGCAAAAAGGACGAGGCCTGGTCGATGACCATGATGGTGATGAACAGAAGAACGAAGATGGCAGCCGTCTCGTCGCCCGCGCCCTTGCCCCAGCCGATGGTGCGGCGGAGTTCCTGGCCGATCCCCCCTGCTCCAACGAAACCGAGAATGGCCGACGCGCGCACGTTGATTTCAAGACGAAGCAAAAAGTAGCTGAGGTAATTCGGCGCCACCTGTGGCAGGACCGCAAAGCGGATACGTTGCAGCCAGCTTGCCCCGCAGGCGGACAGGCCCTCGATGGGTTTGCGGTCGATGTTTTCGTTCACTTCCGAAAACAGCTTGCCCAGCGCACCGGCGGTGTGAAAAGCCACCGCGATCATGGCGGGAACCGGACTGGACCCGAGGACGAAGATCAGGAACAGGGCAATGATCAGCTCCGGGAACGCCCGCATGATGTCCATCATCCGCCGAACGACCGGGATCAGCGGTCCGAAGCTGTCGACGTTGCGGGTCGAGGCCATGGCAAGAACCACCGCGAGCGCACCGCCCAGAAGCGTCGCGACACCGGCGATGTTCAGGGTTTCCAGCATGGCCGGTACGAACTGCAGGATCAGGCCGAAGAAGGCAGGCCCCGCGTCGATGGCTTCGGTGACGATCTCGCCGGGATAATCGAAGAACTTGGAGAGACCTTGCACGAACCCGCCGGAATTCATCGCGTTGGCCTTGGAATAGCCGGACACGAGAACCGCGACAGCCAGCATCAGCCCTATCATGGAATAAAGCTGGCGGCGTTTGCGAAGGGACAGGATTTCCTGCTCGAGGGCGGCGACTGCCATGTACGAGACCCTTTTACATTTCTCGTTCCACCACAGGCCTGACCGGCGTCATGGAACTCATGCTTTTCAACTTGTCATCACTGCTCAGGCAGGGATCCGGTACTCACTGAACCCGCCGAATTAAACAACTGGCACCGGTGAGTACTGGATCCCGGCCTTTCGCTTCGCTACAGCCGGGATGACAACTGAATTTAAAGTTCTTCAAGAAAACGCGGGCCGGAGGCCGGCCCACGCTCTCTCAAAAAGGCGATTAGTTGCTCTTTGCCTTGCGGGCGGCGACGATGCTTTCGTAAGCCTCGTGCGTGATCGGCATGAAGCCCTTGGTTTCGCCGGCGGCAACGCCATAGGCGCATTCCGGATCCATGGAAGTCAGCGAGGCCATCAGCGCGGTCATCTTCACCTTGACGTCTTCCGGCAGCTTCTTCGACAGTACGACCGGACCTTCCGGGATCACCGGCGAGCGCCAGATTTCGTGGATCTCGGTCATGTCAACCAGACCGGCGTCGGAGGCCTTGCGCAGGGCTCCGGAGTTGTAGCCGTCTTCCCATTCACCGAGGCCGTCGGCCCAGGTCACGCCGCCGTCGAAGTCGCCGTTATAGACGCCGACGATGGTCTGTTCGTGGCCGCCGGAGAATTTCACTTCGCCGAAGTAATCGCCCGAGGTCATGCTGGCGCCGGTGGCCTGCGGGATTTCGATCGACGGGATCAGGAAGCCCGAGGTCGAGTTCGGATCGCCGAAGCCGAAGACCTTGCCCTTCATGCCGGTCAGGTCGGTGATGCCGCTGTCCTTGCGGGCGAAACCGATCGAGTAGTAGCCGTAGCCGCCGTCGGTGTTCACTTTCACCAGGATCGGCTCGACCGCTTCGGGGTCCGACAGGAAGGTCTTGGCGTAAC
>NZ_JBNKYW010000034.1:0-8576 GCF_050301095.1 Roseibium sp. | reverse complement strand
GTCTGGTTCCGCACCGTCGGCATCCACGACATCTGGGACAGCTATGCCGATTCAAGCGAATTGCGTGTTGTAAAACCTGCTCCGGAAATCTATCTGGCGGCACTGGCCCCCCTGGGCGTAGCTCCAGGTAATGCCGCCTTCGTCGGCCACGCGCAAAATGAACTGGACGGTGCCAAGGCGCTCGGCATGACGACAATTTTGTTCAATCCCGATGCCGACGCCCACAAGGCAGACCATAGAGCCACGGTCTTTCAGGACCTCCTGGACCTGCCCATATTAGCCAGACCCGCGCCGGCAGGGACCGGTCTGCACGAAGAAGCCTTGGCTGTCCCGGCGAAGTGAACAGATTGCCAGAGGAATAAGGGGCCCTCGCAATCAGGAGATGACCCGCCTGATCACCCGGGCAGCATTCATAAGCTGCAAACGGGTGAAGCGGGTTCAAAGCGAGCGATCTGAATTTCCGATCAGGAAAGAATGGCGCCCGCGTTGGTCGTGAGAATGGTCAGGATGGCGGCCGTCAGGAGCACGGAAGCCACGCCAAGCACCAGACCGAGGGCCGTTACGGCCCCGTCGCGTTCGACAATTCCCACACCTGCGATGAAGAGAGACACAGCCGGGAACCAGCCGCTCAAAGGCACGGGCAGGAACAGGGCAAAGGCGATCACGAACAGCAACCCGCCGAGAGGCCGCTCGCTCTTTTCGGTAAAGAAGTGCTGATAGCGGGGTCTCAGTACGCGTTCCAGCCTGCGGGTGATGGGCCTCAGGCGCAGGACGGTTTTTCTGAATTTCGCGTAATTGAGACGCAGTCGCGCAAGCGGCCCCGGGAGTTTCACGTGGGGAAACCCGAGCACCATCTGTGCCGTCGTGAGCAGAAGCGGCAGGGCGGTCACGAGTGAGGAGCCCGGAGGCAGGGGCAGCAGCGTCAGAAGTGAAAACAGCGAAATGGCCCAACCGAAAGACGTTTCTCCGAGCGCGGACAGCAGGTTGCCCAGGGTAAGGGTGTTGGTGTGGTGCTGATCGCGGGACGCACGCAGGATCGGCAGCGACAGCGAAGGTTTTCGGCGTGTCCGATTCAGCGTGTGCACAGACGTGCTCTCCCGCGGTAGAAAAAAGGCCATGATTCTTCAATTGATAGAATAGTCATTAAGCGGCAGTACGCCCCGGCAACCGCATTTGCAACGTTCCTGTCGGGATGCGTAGCCAATCGCCGCCGGTTTTTCACCATTTTACCCCCCGGCCCTACCCTGCTGCCAATCCGAACAAGGACCTTGCCAGGGCAAGTTTTCCCTCCACTGCGCGGTCGCAACAGGCGCGGAAATATCCTCCAGGTGAACTGATTTTCTCAGGATCCCGCAGTGCCTTTTCAGCGACGACCGCAAGAATTGCGGAGGCCGCCTGCCGGCCGAGACGCGCACAGGCGTCGGCGAAGGCAGCCTCGCTCAGGCCGATGCCGATCCGCATGACGCCGGCCGCAGACAGAAGCTCCGGCCAGCTTTTGAGAGACAGTCCGAAATCGCTCTGGACGGTCGTACAGGCGCTTTCCAGCAAGGAGATTGAAACCGCGTCGAGTGCTGCGGATCCGGTAAAATCCGCCTTCCCGGAGCGCTTCCGCGCGGGAGTGGCGGTCGTTTTCACCCGAGACCGCTCCGCTTGCTCCCTTTCAGGAGCTATTTCGCCGCTGTAAGCGGCGTCAGAAGGAAAATTAATTTCATTCGCGTTAGCGGATGTCCGTTTATAGGAACAAGAGTCTGGTGAGTTTGTATTAGATAAAGGGGTGACATTGGTGTCATGCTCGCCTGTCATACCCTTGTTTCCGGACTGTTTTTCGTCCGCAATCCGTGCTTCCGTCAGAGCCTCGACAAGCAGGTCGTATAGGTCCTGCAGGGCAACTGATTTTTCCTGAACCTCGCTCCCGTCCTCCAGAATGGCGTTCATCTGGTCCCGGAAATCGGACAGGTCAACATCCATCGTCGCCTCAACGATGTCGACAATCGCCCTGGAAACGCGTGTCACCGTGCGCCTGGCTTCCCGCCGGGCGTTGAGTTCGGCCTGCCATTCGTCCGCGATCCGCTTGATTTCGCGGTAGCGGACACGGGCGGGCGTGAAATCGAGGCCATAGGCATATGTGATCTCGCCGCCATTGTTGCGATGAACCCACCGCCGTCCGGTTGAACTGTCCCGGTAGGCCAGCACCTGTGCCTCGACGAGCTGTCTGATCGCCCGGATGACCGTACGTTCGCTTCGCCCGACATAGGACGCCAGCTTTTCGTTGGAGATGGCGACAATCGGCCGGCCGGCACCTTTCCAGTCGTCCGGTTTCGACAGTCCGAGCAGGATATCGAGCACATGATAGGCCGTGGACGTCAGCCCCAGAGGCTGTGCGGCGCGCTTGAGCGCGATCGCCACTTCGGATTTGCCGATGTCCGGAATATCGTTGGACATGGCCAGACGCTGAGACGCAAGTATCCTCGGCGTCATCTTCCGGAAAGAAGAAACGTTCGAAACAGTAGGCATGACAACCTCCGTTCACCGCCGCCGGTCAAGGCTCGGTGTTCTGTTCAATTGGAGGTGCAACTTGCAGAAATCGGCAGAATTCCACCGTTCACACAAGATGGATCTTGCGCGTGATTCGGAATTGGCCTAAAACAGGAGTGTGTTGAGGTTCCTGTTTGGACTTTCCAAGTTGAACCTGTGATTTAGAGATCGAACGGTTGCCGCCGCTTCGGTCTCTTTTCATTTTCAAGCCGTGTTTTCCGGGTCTTCATCCTCCCTTTTCCATGATCGGCACGGGTGTTCTAGCTCTGACGTTTTCCCTTACCGGCCTGTTCCTGCAGCCGCAGGAAACTGCCGTGAAGGTCGGCCAGATTGTCGGTCAACCAAAGTGCGAAATCCGTTTCGGTCTTCGGAATGGCAATCGTCGTCGCCGACGCCGTCTTCTTCAGCCGGGCCACCACGGACCCGTTTGAGTTGATTTCAACAGTCTCCGGCGCAGCCGGTTTTGCCTTCCTGCCCCGGCCCCGCGCTGCTTCCGCGGCCATGGCCATACGTTCCTGGGCCGTGGCGGATTTGAAGGCGTCGCTTCCGATGATCTTGCGAATGCGTTTTTCGGCGTTCGTGTCGTCGAACAGCTTGGCGAAATCCATCCAGGCGGGCCGGCCGACATTTTTTGCACGGCCGATGGCGCGAATGATGTCGGACGGGATGCTGTCGGCGACCTTCAACATGTTGGAAATTACGGTCTGCACCTGGCCGAGCACCGGCTGCATTTCGCGCTGTTTGAGCCCGGCCTCGCGAAGTTGCACTGCCCAGAGCGCCATTTCGGCGAATGTCAGGTTTTCCCGGACACCGTTTTCAAGGGACTGTTCCTTGATGAGCTCGGCGTCCGACAGCTTCCGGACATGTGCCTTGATCTTGATCGTTTCAGGCTTTGAGGCCTCAGCCATCAGAGCCTGAATGGCAAGCAGACGCCGGTGCCCGTAGGCAAGCTGGTAGCGGTCCTTCGCGGCCGGATGCGGACGCACCAGAACGGGGATCTTCTGACCTTCGTCATGAATGGACAGTTTCAGCTCATCCAGAGCTTCCCGGGCTTCCTCATCCGTTTCGAAACGGTCGGAATAGGGGCTCGGGTCGATCTTGGAAGGATCCAGCGAGATGATGCTGTCCTCACGCATGTGCGACAGCGCCCGGCCCATGGAATTGACAACCGGGGTGGTCACCTTCTGGTGCGGTGCAGCGGCAGCGGGGTCCGCTTTCTTCTCCGCTGCCGCGGCGGCCGTCGCAGCGGACATCATCTTGACGATCGACTTCTTCATCCCCGTCCCTCCCGGCCCCAGACGCCCTTGATCATCTCCAGGATCTCGGCATTCACACGATCCGCGCTTTCCAGCGCGCGTTTGAGCGTTTCCCTGCCGATCTCTCCAGGCTCGATTTCGTAAAGCGTTTTCTTGGCAACGCCGGCAGATGCGATGGCGGTCGATTCAATCGCCTCGGCTACCAGCACATCCGTGCCGAACAGATCCCGCATCGTGCCGGACATGATCTTCTGCGGGCCGTCGTTCGGATTGACGCGTGTCAGCAGGAATTTGGTGAAGTCATGCTCGAACACCGCCCCCCCTTCAGAGAGCGTGTGCGTGACGTCCGCGATCATCTTCAGAAACTGCGAACACGACGAGACATCCAGCATGGCCGGGTGCACGGTGATGATGAGCCCGGTCGCTGCGTAAAGCGCGGCCATGGTCGTGTAGCCGAGCGAGGGCGGCGTATCGAGCACGACCACGTCGTAATTGTCCTCGACCGAACGGATCACCGCGTCGAGCCGCTGGAAGAAAAGCCCCAGTTCATCGGTCGTGCGCTCCGCAAGGGCCGTCGGCGTGTCGTACTCGAAATCCATCAGCCGGAGATTGCCGCAGACCAGATGAATGCCCGGGAAATAGGTCTCGCGGATGACCTCGGAGAGCGGCACGCGGTAATTGTCGTAGCGCAGGGCATCGTAAGCGGTGTCCGTGCGCTCGTCGTCGTCTTCGCCCGCCCTCAGGTCCCTGTCCGGCTGAATGCCGAAAGTGGTCGTCATGGAGGCCTGCGGGTCGAGGTCCACGCACAGGACCCGGTATCCCTGCAGCGCCAGATAGTGTGCCAGATGCACCGAGGTCGTCGTCTTGGAACTGCCGCCCTTGAAGTTGGCGGCGGCGATCACCTGCAGCTTTTCGCCCGGCCGGCGGTGCGGCGCCAGGCGCAGCGCATCGTCCGGCCGCAGCTCCGCCAGGAAGGACCTGAGTTCCCAGACCTGTTCGATGGTGTAGATGCGCCGGTTGTTCTCCGCCCGGTGCGGCTGGGGGCCCCTGCCTTCCAGCGTCAGCGTGCGCAGGGTGCTTTCCGGAACGCCCAGAAGGCGCACGAGATCCGTTGTCGAGAAGGTGCGGCCGAACACCTTTCGCGCCTCCGGCGGATAGGTCATTTCACGCATGGCTTGCAGACGGTCGGAGAGCCTGTGCGTGAAACTCTCTATTTTCGCGATCGTATCGCGTTCGCCGGCAAAATTCTCGCTTACGGCCATTTATGCCCTCTGACGGTTTAATGTCCGATTGGGCCGGACACTCCGTCATAGATGCCTAAAACCGGTGGCTCACGCAAGAAATATTAAGTTAACGAGGTCTTAACAACCACTGGTAAGGGCAGGATTCCTTTCGGGAAACCGTCCGGAAACACGAAACCGGACCATTAACTTTCAGCCTCGCATTGCCAATGTCAAAACTACGAGGTTCGAATTCCCGCAATGGAATCAGAGGATTATGAAATCCGCTCCCATGCGGTTTCTAACCCGTCCCCGAAACCTGCGCATTGAATCGCCGTTTCGCGTTGAAGTATGCAGAAGGTGTTGAATTCCATCCATGCGTTCTTGAAAAGATCTGCAATCGAACGGGCAAGGATGTCTCCTGGGGAGGAATCGGTTCCCGGCAGGACAACCGATTCCCTGGTTTTCGTGCAGCGCAATCGGAACTCCGCACCGCCTGGACGCCGTGTACCGGTCCCTCGCCTTACCCTTGCGCTTCCCGTTCCGCCAGAGTTCTGCGGGCGACGTCCATGAAGGTCCGGATCACCTTGACTTCGCGCCTCTGCGACAGGTGAACGAGGGTTTCGCTCATGGTCAGGTCCACGTCGCTGAGGCCGATCTGAATCAAGCGGTCGTCGTGGCCGAATTCCGCCTTCGAGACGAAGCCGATGCCGGCGCCGGAGGCGACGACTTCGCGAACGGCTTCCCGGCCCTCGGCGACGATTGCAGGCTTCAGCTCGATCCCCTGAAGAGCAGCGGCCTCCACCAGCTTGGCCCGCGTCTTGGACCCTTCTTCCCGGAAGATGAGCGGCAATTCAGAGAGTTCCTTCAAGGTGAGACTGTGTTTCGAGGCCAGAAGCACACCGCGGGCAGCGAAGCCGATGATTTCGGTGGTCCCCAGACTGAGGGTCTCCATGTCCCTGCCCGGGTCGACGCTGCCGGCAATGCCGATTTCCGCATTATACGCCCGCAGTTCCTCGACGATTTCGCGGGTGTTTCCGACGCGCAAGGACACGGTGATATTCGGGTATTTCTTGCGGAACTGGGTCAGGATCTCCGTCACATGGTGCGCCGAATCCGCAATGATCCGCAGCTCTCCCGTGACGGCGGCGCTGGTTTCGGACAAATATTCATCGATCTGCTGTTCGATCTCGAAATACTGCTTGGTCAGCCGGAAGAGCTGTTCCCCCGCCTCGGTCAGATGCACGCGCTTGCGTTCCCGGTGAAACAGCAGGACGTCGTGATCCTGTTCCAGTTTGCGCACCTGTTCGGAGATGGCCGGCTGGGTGTGACAGAGCGCTTCGGCCGCGCGGGAAAACCCGCCCAGCAGCGCCACGTGGTGGAAGGCTTTCAGCTGACTGTGGCTCACAAATCTTCCCCTTTTTCCAGCTCATAAGCTGAGCCTATATTTCGATTGAAAATTACGATTTTCCATATAGGTGTATCTGGTGCAAATGTGTTCGGGAACCACCTATTTGGAGAGTTTCCCATGAACGCCCTAATTCCCCGGATCGCGGCACCACGCCTGGGCGAGCCCTATCTGCTGACTCCCGGTCCGCTGACAACCTCGGCAGCCGTCAAGGAAGCCATGCTGAAGGACTGGGGCAGCTGGGACGGCGACTTCCGCGCCATGACCCGCGAGATGCGCACCCGCCTGACGGCAATGCTGGGTGACGGCTCCGGCGATTTCGACTGCGTACCAATGCAGGGATCGGGAACCTTTTCCGTCGAAGCGATGCTGGCCTCCTTCATTCCCCGCGACGGCAAGACTTTGGTGCTGGCCAATGGCGCCTACGGGCTGCGCGCCGCGCAGACGCTTGATTATCTCGGCCGGGCTTACCGGCTGTTGGACAAGGGCGACTACTTGCCGCCGCGCGGCCATGAAGTCGCGCAAATCCTGTCCGAAGACCCGGCGATCACCCATGTGGTGGCGATCCACTGCGAAACCTCCTCCGGCATTCTCAACCCGGTCGAAGAGATCTCCGAGGTCGTCTATGCGGCCGGGCGCAAGCTCCTGATCGACAGCATGTCGGCCTTCGGCGCCATTCCGCTGGAAGTCTCGAAAATCCGCTATGAGGCAATGGTCAGCTCCGCCAACAAATGCATCGAAGGTGTGCCCGGGTTCGGTTTCATCATCGCACGCAAGTCCGAACTGGAAGCGGCCAAGGGCAACAGCCATTCGCTGAGCCTCGATGTCCACGCCCAGTGGGCGCATATGAACAAGACCGGCCAGTGGCGTTTCACGCCGCCGACCCACGTCGTGGCGGCTTTCCTGGAAGCGCTGCGTGCCCATGAGGCGGAAGGTGGCGTCGAAGGGCGTGGCCGCCGCTATACCCGCAATCGTGACGTGATGGTCGCCGGCATGCGCGAGCTCGGCTTCGAGACCCTGCTCGATAATCGCTGGTTGTCGCCGATCATCGTTACCTTCTTCTGCCCGGCGGATCCGAATTTCGTGTTCGACCGCTTCTACGGCCTCATGAAGGACAAGGGCTTCATCATCTATCCGGGCAAATTGACCGTGGTCGACAGCTTCCGCGTCGGCTGCATCGGCCAGATGGACGAACACATCATGCGGCAGGTCGTGACCGCCGCCAAGGAATCGCTCGACGAAATGGGCGTGGCCTCCGCCAACCCGCCCGTCGCAGCACTCGAAGAACGCGCCAAACTGGCCTCCTGAAGACAAGGAATACCACATGACCATCCATACTCCCGTCGAAGCCAACGAACGGGTCTACCCGAGCCCGAAGGTTCCGGCGGTTGCCATCTGCCTCGACGGGTGCGAGCCTGAATACCTGGATGTCGCCATTGCAAAAGGCCTGATGCCGACCCTGAAACGCATGCGTGAGGAAGGCACCGACAAGCTGGCGCATTCGGTGATCCCCTCCTTCACCAACCCCAACAACCTCTCGATCGCCACCGGCCGTCCGCCGATCGTCCATGGCATCTGCGGCAACTATCTGATCGACCCGGACAGCGGCGAGGAAGTGATGATGAACGACGTCCGCTTTCTCCGGGCGCCGACGGTCTTCTCGAAGTTCTATGAAGCCGGTGCCCGCGTTGCCGTGGTCACCGCCAAGGACAAGCTGCGCGCGCTTCTGGGAGCCGGCCTGAAATACGACGAAGGCCGGGCGATCTGCTTCTCTTCCGAGAAATCGGACCAGACGACGCTGGCCGAAAACGGCATCGACAACGCTTCCAAGTGGCTGGGCATGGAGGTGCCGGAAGTCTATTCGGCGGAATTGTCCGAATTCGTCTTCGCCGCCGGCGTGAAGCTCCTCAAGGAATTCAAACCGGACGTGATGTACCTGTCGACCACCGACTACATCCAGCACAAGTTCGCCCCGGACCAGAAAGGCGCGCTCGACTTCTACGAAATGTTCGACAAGTACCTCGCCGAGCTCGACGAACTGGGGGCGGCGATCGTCGTCACCGCCGACCATGGCATGAAGCCGAAGCATCTCGCCGACGGATCGCCGGCCGTGATCTATGTGCAGGACCTGATGGACGAGTGGCTGGGCGAAGGCAA
>NZ_JBNKYW010000033.1:0-22444 GCF_050301095.1 Roseibium sp. | reverse complement strand
CAGGATCCGGCGTTTTTTGTCGAGCCGGGCCAGTATCTTGATGCCGGAGGTTGGATCGCAAAAGTCCTGGAAAACCCGATGGTGAAATGTTTCAAGTCTCGGTGTGATCAGGCTCCCGCAACCAATAAACAACCCGTCAGTCCTGCTGACGGTTTTTTGTTCGGGAAAGTGGATACAGATTTGAAACTGACGGGGACCCCGCAAAACCGGCCCAAGCCCGACGCAGCGGGGGAAAAACAACAAAAGACGAAACCCGAAATCAAATAACAAAAATCCCAATTTTGGGGGTATTTTTCGATACGCCACGCTCTTGAAACATGACCGTCAACAATCAGAAGCCTCAGAACTTATTCAAAAATTTGAAAGCGAGCAGTTCTTGAGCGTCCGGCGGAAATTTATCTCCTGCTGCCTTCCAGGTGCGCGGCTACATCCTTCAAAATATGATCATGTTTCCAGGTTTTAGATTTCAAGACATTTTTGAGTGCGTGAATCTCTTCTGTCGTAAGGGCCAGATTTGAAAGTCGATTGTTTGCGAGAGTCCTTATGTTTCCGAACTTCATCCAATCGAGAAGTGACATGAAACCTAAGAAAGCCAGCACCCAAACGACGAAAAGCAATACAAAAGATAGCGATGTGGGCAGCAGTGCGTCCAGCTTGCCAATTCCCAACCAGGTCATGAGATCGATCAGCCAGAAAAAGGAGCGTGCTGCCAGGGCTCCAGTTGTCAAGAACAACAGGATAGGGACGGCATCATGCAGGTTCTTGTACCGGTCAATTTCTTTGATCCGATCGAGCGTATTTTCCAATTCGTCGGAGGCGCCGGAATGTGCTTTTGAAATCTTGACAGTCATCTCTAGCCTCCTGAATGAGGCATGTGCAGCGATCGTCGGAACGTGTTGGGTTAAGACTATTGTCGCATTCGCGCTTCTATTGGACGCCGACAATAAAATATCACACTTTGCGAACACCGTCGCTCCCGTGTACCCCGCAAGGAGGGCCGGACCCCACGCAGAAGGGGCAACACCAAACAAATCCCCAGCCTGAAACGAAATATAAAAGGCCCTCTCTATGGGACGGGAAGCTTCTGGCGTTTTGCAGCAGGGGGATTGCGGGCGTCCGTGCGTTAATCGCTGGCCTCCAACGCCCCAGGCGGCTAAGGATATTTGCGAGACCGAAAGGTCTTTCAAAACGATTTTCGCCTCGAGGTCTCAAAACCCGGTGCGATGTCGAGACATGGATTTCATCGTTCGGGGCAGGGGACAGAACATCACCGGTGACTGACGGGAAAAAAGAGAAACACTCCTTCGAGATCTTTGTTCAGCCCGGTTTTTCGGAGCTCGAACTGGCGTCGGTTGTTTCGGTGCTCCGCACGGCCAATGATGCCCTGAACAAGGATTTGTTCTCCTGGTATCTGACTTCCGATTCTCCCGGATTCGTTGAGAGCAGCACGGAGATCCTGGCGCGGGCACACCCGGCAATCGGCGATCAGTACCTGCGCGACTGCCTGTTCGTGATTGCCGGTCGGGAGCGGCCCGAGCGCGGATGGATGGTTCGTGTGAAGGCCATGCAGCGGCTGCAACGGCGGGCGGTGCTGTTGTCCGAGGCCGCTCGCAAATACGTCCAGGCAGGGAAGTCACAGGATGCGCCCGTTACCGCTCACTGGCGGGACGTGACCCTTCTGCGTGAAGCCGGCGACTATCCGTCGCTCTCCGAACGGCTTGGGGAAGAAGACGGCGGTGTCCTGACCTGTGCGGGACACGGGCATACGGTGGAAGCCGTGATCGGGGTGCTGGGTGACTTCCTTGAACCGCGTGAATGCGCTGAAATCGCGGAGTTCCTCGTTGTAGAGACCGTGCGTGATTTCTCGCAGGAACAGCCCAAGGTCCTGAGTTCCCAAACGGACTATCTGGACAGGAGGCTGCAAAAGGCAGTCGACCTCATGGAGCGCAGCGTTGAAGAACCCTTGCCGCTGCCGGATCTTGCCTATCAGGTCGGGGTATCCTCCCGCCATCTGGAGCGCCTGTTCATATTTTATCTCAAGACGTCACCCGCGAAATTTTACAAGAAGGTACGATTGCGAAGAGCGCGCGTCCTGGTGCAGAACACCAACCTGTCGTTGATCGAAATTGCTCTGGCATGCGGCTTCCAGACAGCGGCCACCTTTTCAAGGGCATTCAGGATCGAATACGGCAAGACACCCGCTCAACACCGGAAGGGCGACCCGATTTCCTGACTGACCTCATCGAGGTTCAGACTGTGCCATCGGCATGCGGCAGTCCCTGTCGGTCTCACGAGGCAACGGTGTTGAACGGTATGCTTCACGCGAGCACCCGTTTGAGCCCGGCCTGCACTTTCAGCAGGGCCGGAAGGTAATCCGTTGCCAGGTCTTGGGACGATTTCTGTGTGGCCGCCAGCCCGATGTTGAGCGCGGCGACAACCTTGCCATGTGCATTGAACAGCGGCACGGCGATGGACCGCAGGCCGATCTCGACTTCCTGATCGTTGATCTCGTAACCCCGGGCCGTTACCTGCACGATCCGCTCAGCGATATCCTTTGGATCCGTCAGCGAGAAGGCCGTGCGCGGTGACAGATCGGATCGGTTGAGAATGTCCATCATCTCCTCCTCGGGAAGGCTGCCGAGAAGCACGCGGCCCATGGAGGTGCAATGGGCGGGCAGGCGCGAGCCGGGCATCAGGCCGATCGACATGACTCTCTTCTGCGCCGCACGGGCGACATAGACGATGTCGGTGTCGTCGAGAATACAGACCGAGGTGGATTGACCGATCTGCTCGGAGAGCTGGTCTAGCCAGGGCTGCACGATATGCGGCAGGGGCAGGGCCGCCAGGGCCCCCATGCCGAGCCGCAGGATGCGCGGCGTGAGCTGGAAGAACTTGCCGTCATAATCGGCATAACCGAGTTCGTGCAGCGTCAGGAGACAGCGCCGGGCCGTGGCGCGGTCGAGCCCCGTGGCGGCGGCCACGTCGGTGATCGCCAGCCGGGGGGTCTCAGCACGAAAGGTCTCGATCACGCTGAGGCCCTTTGCGAGCGAGGCGATGAAGTCGGTGGGTTTGTTCAACATGCGAACGAAAAATCACACGATCTGAACAAATGTCAACATGCGCCCAAATACGGTGGCGCAAGACATTCCTGCAGCCTATCAATTGCCTCCGAAAGTGCCGGATCGCTTCCGGCTGTCTGGAGGAAATTGATGGACAAGACGATTGCCTCACCGGCTGAGGCTGTCTCGGGGATCCCGGACGGCGCCACGGTGATGATCGGCGGTTTCGGCGGTTCCGGTGCGCCGATCGAGCTGATCCACGCCCTGATCGATCACGGCGCGAAAGACCTCGTTGTGGTCAACAACAATGCCGGCAACGGCCATGTCGGGCTTGCCGCCCTGATCGAGCAGAAGCGGGTCGCCAAACTGATCTGTTCCTTTCCGCGATCGGCCGACCCACGGGTCTTTACCGAACTTTATCTGGCCGGCGGCATCGAGCTGGAACTGGTGCCCCAAGGCACGCTGGCGGAGCGTATCCGGGCAGGCGGTGCGGGCATTCCCGCCTTCTACACGCCATCCAGCTATGGCACCGACCTTGCCGAAGGCAAACCGGTCGCAGAATTCGACGGCAAGCACTATGTGCAGGAGCGCTGGCTGAAGGCCGATTACGCCCTGGTCAAGGCGGAACTTGCCGATCCGCACGGCAACCTGACCTACCGGATGGCCGCCCGCAATTTCAATCCGCTGATGTGCATGGCGGCACGCCACACGATCGTGCAGGCGCGGAAGATCGTCCCGCTCGGCGGCATCGATCCGGAGCAGGTGATCACGCCCGGCATCTTTGTCACCAGCGTGACTGAAGTTTCGGATCCGCAGCAGGAAGAGGTTCTGAACCGCGCGGAGGCATGCTACCCATGATCAATGACATCAAGCTCTCCAACGCCCAGATCGCCTGGCGCGCCGCGCAGGACATTGCCGACGGCGCCTATGTAAACCTCGGCATCGGCTTTCCCGAAATGGTCGCCAAATACCAGCCCGAGGGACGGCAGGCGATCTTCCATACGGAAAACGGCCTCCTCGACTTTGGCGAGGCTCCGGCGCCGGGTGAAGAGGACTGGGACCTGATCAATGCGGGCAAGAAGGCGGTCACGCTGAAGCCCGGTTCTTCCTTCTTCCACCACGCCGACAGTTTCGCCATGGTGCGCGGCGGTCATCTCGACGTCGCGATCCTCGGCGCCTACCAGGTGGCACAGAACGGTGACCTGGCGAACTGGTCGACCGGCAAGGGCGGCGTCCCGGCCGTCGGTGGCGCGATGGACCTGGTCCATGGTGCCAAACGGGTGGCCGTCCTCACCGACCACGTCACCAAGAAGGGCGAGCCGAAACTTCTTCAGGCCTGCTCCCTGCCGCTGACCGGTGTCGGCTGCGTGACCCGCGTCTACACCTCGCTCGCCGTGGTGGACATCGCGGACGGGCATTTCGTGCTGCGGGAAAAACTTGCCGCGATCTCACTTGAGGATCTGCAGGCGGTCACCGGGGCTGAGTTGAAAATCGATGGTACGGTCGCCGATCTCACCGTGCCGGAAATCTAAGAGGCTGTTGATGCAAGACGTCTTTATCTGCGGTTATCGCCGCACTCCGATCGGCCGCTTCGGCGGCGCTCTTTCCTCCGTGCGCGCCGACGATCTCGGCGCACTGCCGATCCGGGCGCTCAAGGAGAGCCTCGACATCGACTGGGCGGCCGTGGAGGAAGTGTTCTACGGCTGCGCCAACCAGGCGGGCGAAGACAACCGCAACGTTGCGCGCATGTCGGCACTGCTGGCAGGCCTGCCGGAAAGCGTGCCGGGCACTACGCTGAACCGGCTGTGCGGCTCCGGGATGGATGCAATCATTTCGGCGGCTCGTGCGATCAAGGCGGGTGAAATGGATCTGGCGATCGCCGGCGGTGTGGAAAGCATGTCGCGGGCACCCTTCGTCATGCCGAAGGCCGAAACCGCGTTTTCCCGGAACAGTGCGGTTTACGACACCACCATCGGCTGGCGCTTCGTCAATCCCCTGATGAAGGCGCAATACGGCATCGATTCCATGCCGGAAACCGGCGAGAACGTCGCCGAGGATTTCGGTATCTCCCGTGAGGATCAGGATGCGTTTGCCCTGCGGTCGCAGCAAAAGGCGGGCGCCGCGATGGAGAGCGGCCGGCTGGCACAGGAAATCACCCCGGTCACGATCCCGCAGCGAAAGGGCGAGGCGATCGTGGTTGAGCATGATGAACATCCGCGCCCGGCGACCACCCTGGAGCAGCTTGCCAAGCTGAAAGCACCCTTCCGCGAAGGCGGCACCGTGACCGCAGGCAATGCGTCCGGTGTGAACGACGGCGCCGCGGCCCTGATCGTGGCTTCGGAGACGGCGGTCAAGGCTCATGGCCTTACTCCCATTGCGCGGGTTCTGGGCGGGGCGACCGCCGGTGTTCCGCCGCGGATCATGGGTATCGGCCCGGCTCCGGCGTCCAAGAAGCTGATGGTGCGGCTCGGGCTGACCCAGCAGGATTTCGACGTGATCGAACTGAACGAAGCCTTTGCCAGCCAGGGGCTCGCCACGCTGCGCGATCTCGGCATTGCCGACGACGACCCGCGCGTCAACCCGAACGGTGGCGCAATTGCTCTTGGTCATCCTCTCGGCATGTCCGGTGCCCGGATCACCGGAACGGCGGCGCTGGAGCTGAGCCTGACCGGGGGTAAACGGGCGCTGGCGACGATGTGCATCGGTGTCGGCCAGGGCATCGCCATCGCACTGGAAGCGGTCTGACAGGAGGGCCGCGTCTCCTTCAAAATTCCGAGCGGGATACGGCCAGAAAATCCAGGAAAGCCCTGACACGGCGCGGTACGCCGCGCCGTCCTCCCAGATAGACGGCATGAATGTCCAGGCTCGGAGCGGCATGGCCGGGCAGGACACGCCGGAGCCGTCCCGTTGCCAGATCCTCCGACACGGCATAGTCGGGGATCAGGGCGATTCCCTGACCGGCAAGACAGAGGTCCCGCGCCGCCCGTGCGGAATTGACCAGAAAACCGGCCTGGACATCGACCACAGTGACCACTTGTCCGTCACTCAGCGGCCAGCCGCCGTGGCCCCGCATGTTCGTGTCCCGGATACAGTCATGCCGCAGAAGGTCTTCCAGAATTTCAGGCTCGCCGCGTCTCGCCAGATACTCCGGCGAGGCCACCAGCAGGACCGACGTTTCCGAAAGCTTTCGCGCGATCAGGGCCGAATCCGGCAGCAGGCCGATCCGGATCGCAAGGTCGATGCCCTCCGCTGCGAGATCCACGAAGACGTCTGACAGGCGCAGGTCGATGACAAGCTCCGGGTGGAGTTCACGGAACCTGCAAAGCAGCCGCTGGACATGCAGTTCGCCGTAGGTAAGGGGGGCGGACACGCGGAGTGTCCCCGTCAGGCGCGATCCTTTCTCCGACAGCTCCGATCTGATTTCGTCGAACTGGTCCAGCCAAGCGGGCAGCCGGGCATAAAGCCGTTCGCCCGCAGAGGTCATTCCGAGCCTGCGCGTGGTGCGTTGCAGCAGGCGGGTGTCGAGCCGGTCTTCCAGCGTGGCCAGGTATTTGGACGCTAGTTTGCCCGAGATTCCGAGCTTCCGGCCGGCACCTGCGAAGGAGCCGGTTTCCACACTCGCCACGAAAACACGCATTCCGTCTATCAAGTCCATGCAATCTCACTCGGAACATTTTGGGGATAGTGCCTCCTCATATTCTCCATTTTATGGATTCCCCGCAAGGGGCATATTTCAGGTCGAACCGGCGCAGAAGGCGCCACAGATCGACCGCTTTCATTCGCGGGAAAGGACCTCGACATGATTGACAGTAAATCCGCCCCCTACGCCGCCCTGATCCTCCGGCTGACGACCGGTCTCCTGTTTGTCGCGCATGGCCTGACCAAGCTCTTTGTCTTTACCCCGGCCGGAACCGCCGGTTTTTTTGAAATGCTCGGTCTGCCGGGCTGGCTCGGCGTTGCCACCATGGTTGCCGAAATCGCGGGTGGCGCGGCGCTGATCCTTGGGGTGAAGACCCGGGAAGTTTCCGCGGTTCTCGTCTTCGTTCTGCTCGGCGCCGCCTTCTTTGCCCATCTGCCCAACGGATTCGGCTGGACGAATGCCAACGGCGGCTGGGAATATCCGGTGATGTGGGCCCTGGTGCAGGCCGCATTGGTGGCGCTTGGCGATGGCGCCTATGCGCTGGTTCCGTCCCGCAAGCTCTCCTGACCGGCGAGCAAACGTCTGCTGCAGTATCCGTGTATCAGGAGAGAAACCATGCTTGTTGACGGAAAATGGGTCGGCGATTGGCAGCCGGTCCAGGCGAAGGACGAAAAGGGACGGTTCATCCGGCAGATTTCGTCCTTCCGCAACTGGGTCACGCCCGGCGGCGAGCCCGGCCCAACCGGGATGGGCGGCTTCAAGGCCGAAGCGGGCCGTTACCGGCTCTATGTCGCGCTGATCTGCCCCTGGGCGTCCCGAACGCTGATTGCCCGAGAACTGAAGGGACTGAGCGGCATAATCCCGGTCACCGTCGTCAGTCCGAAACTGACGGACCAGGGTTGGGAATTCGGCAGTTATCCGGGAGCGGACGAGGAGCCGCTCTTCGGGGTACGGCACATGCACCAGCTCTATACCCGCGTGGACAAGCGGTTTACCGGCCGGGCGACGGTGCCTGTCCTGTGGGACATGAAGCAGGGCCTCATCGTCAACAACGAAAGCGCGGATATCCTGCGCATGTTCAATTCGGCTTTTCAGGCGCTTGTGCCCTCGGACCTGGATCTTTACCCGGCCGGGCTTGCCGGAGAAATCGACGCCTTGAACGCGCGCCTCTACGACAAGCTGAACAACGGGGTCTACAAGGCCGGATTCGCCTCCTCCCAGGAAGCCTACGAAGAGGCCGCGGAGGGCGTCTTCGAAATCCTGGACGAACTGGAAGACCGGCTGAGCGGTGAGTATCTTGTCGGTGACCGTTTGACGGAAACGGACATCCGTGCCTTCGTGACGCTGATCCGTTTCGATGCCGCCTATCATGGCCTCTTCAAGCTCAACCGCAAACGCATCGCCGACTACCCGCGTCTGACGGCATTCCTGGGACGGATGATGGCGCTGCCGGGTGTCGCGGGCACGGTCAACATGGATCACATCACCGCCGGATATTATTCGGTCAAGGCCCTGAACCCCGGTGGCATCCGGCCGATTGGACCTAAGCATGTCTGCGCCATGCTGGAGAGCACGCGATGACACTGCCGGCTCTCTTTGTCTCCCATGGAGCACCGGACCTTCCGCTCTCCAACACGCCGGCGCGCGGCTTCACCGAAAGCCTCGGGTCGCGCTATCCGGACGCCCGGGCGGTGCTGGTGGTATCGGCTCATTGGGAGGGCCGGGTGAACACGGTCGGGGCTGCCGAGCGGCCGGAAACCATCCATGACTTCGGCGGCTTCGACCCGCGGCTCTATCGCCTGCAGTATCCCGCGCGGGGCTCCACTGAGCTTTCGCAGCGGTTGAGCGAACTGCTCGAAGGTGCAGGTATTGAACATGCCCGGGACAACCGGCGCGGACTTGATCACGGTGCCTGGGTGCCCCTGCTGCTGGCGTTTCCGGAAGCGGAATTGCCGGTGGTGCAACTGTCCCTGCGCTGGGGAGCATCGGCTGCCGAGAATTTTGTCCTCGGTCAGGCGCTGGCCCCGCTGAGGAAGGAAGGCGTCCTGATCGTGGGGTCAGGGGCAACGGTTCACAATCTGCGCGCCCTCGCACCGGAAGGCTCGCCGCCGCCGGAGTGGGCCGTCGATTTCAACAACTGGGTCGTTGAGGGTGTCACGAGCGGCAATGTCGAAAAACTTCTCGCCTTTCCGGACACTCCAAAGAGTGCGCGGAGTGCCCATCCGACACACGAACACCTGATGCCTGTGTTCGTCGTTCTGGGGGCAGGCGGCGGCAGCGGGCGCTTGCTGCATCAAAGCTTTTCCTACGGATCGATCGGCATGACCAGTTTCGAGGCGGGTGCTTGAGGCATACCGCAGCGAAAATGATCTGTTCCGGGAGGGGGCGAAATGGAGTTCCGGCAACTCAGATATTTCGTGGCGGTTGCGGACGAGGGCAATATCGGCAGAGCCGCGCTGCGCCTGAACATTTCGCAGCCGCCGGTTACCCGTCAGATCCAGGCGCTGGAATATGAGCTCGGCACCAAACTCTTCGTGCGTACTCCGCAGGGGGGCGAGCTGACGGAATCGGGGAAAGACTTCTATCGGGATGCCCAGAACATTCTGGCCAATGCCAGGAATGCCGTCGATCGGTCGCGAGCCGTCGAACGGGGACGAACCGGTCGCCATCCTCATGCGGACGGGCATATCCTGCGGATTCCCCGACAAAATGCGCGCAAAACAGGATGGTTTCCTGCGCGGCATAATCGGCCAGTTTTTCCCGGCGCGTTGCGATCGCCTCAGCCGGGTCGTTGCAGAAGATCGTCACCAGGCCGGTTTTCACCATCTGGAGCGGGTGGTGCATCAGGTTCGCGCAAAAGGCGGCGGCGATCCGGCCGCCCTGCCAATATTCCAGTCCGGTCATGCCGGGCGCATGGGCTGCCAGGTCGATTACGCGCAGGCCGGAAACAATCTCGTCGCCCGGTGCGACCGTCTCGAACAGGCCTTCCTTAAGAACCGGCAGGACGCAATCGGCGATCGATCCGGCCATGTACCCGACCGGACTTTCGCCGAGGTCCAGAATTCGAACTCGGTTTCCAGCACCAGGTGCCGGGCATTGGCGAAGGTTGGCGTCCAGTTTCCACCGATCTTGCGTGTCAGCCGGCCGATGTGATCGACATGCAGATGCGTCAGGTAGACGATGTCGATGTCTTCGGGGGCATTCTGGGAAGTGGACCTGCCGCCATGAGGGCTCTCCTTTCACGTTCAGTCCGGGTCGGCGTCAGCCGATGGGATTTCCTGGCGAACGTGCCGTGGTCTTTTCCGCAAGGTCCAATACCTATGAGTGAAAACGGTCATACGGTTGAGGCATGGCAAGCCTGGAACACCGCAAAATTCTGCCGGTCATGCACATTCGGAATGACCACTTATGCAGGAAGGTATTGGACGCGGGCTGGAGAGGCGGTGCAGCTTGGCGCGAATGAGTGGAAGGGAACGGGGATCGATGGAAGGGGAAACCGGTGTCGTCATTCGTGAGTGACTTCCAGCTGCGCATTGCTCCGGTCAAGGTGCGCTTCGGTGCCGGGGTCCGGCGGCATCTGGCGGAAGAGGTCGAGGCTCTCGGTGCCTGCCGGGCGTTGATCCTTTCGACGTCCGGGCGCGCGGAAACCGCCCGGCAGCTAGCAAGCGGTCTTGGCGGGCGGGCCTGCGGGACCTTCGCAAAGGCTGCCATGCACACGCCGGTGGAGGTGACGCGGGAAGCGGTTGCCAAGGCCACGGACCTGCAGGCCGATTGCATCATCGCCGTCGGCGGCGGTTCCACGACCGGGCTCGGCAAGGCCATTGCCTACCGCACGGACCTGCCCCAGATCGTGGTGCCCACCACCTATTCCGGCTCCGAGGCAACGCCGATCCTCGGCCAGACCGAGAACGGCATCAAGACCACGCTGACGGACAGCAAGGTGCAGCCGGAAGTGATCCTTTACGATGCCGAACTGGTTCAAGGCCTGCCGGTCGGTATCACGGTGACCAGCGCGCTCAACGCCATGGCGCATGCGGTCGAAACCCTTTACGCGAAGGACCGCAATCCCTTGTCTTCCGCGCTGGCGCTGGAAGGTCTGAAAGCCTTCCGTGAGGCGCTGCCGGCCGTGATCAAATCACCGCACGACCTGAACGCCCGTGGCAAGACCCTCTACGGCGCGTGGCTGTGCGGTTCGGTGCTGGGGCAGGTCGGCATGGCCCTGCACCACAAGCTCTGCCACACGCTCGGTGGTTCCTTCGGTCTTCCGCATGCCGAAACCCATGCGATCCTGCTTCCGCACACGGCCGCCTACAACGAAGGTGCGGTGAGGGAGATCTTGCAGCCGGCCGCTGATCTCTTCGGCGGTGGACTGGGGGACGGTCTCTACGCGTTCGCAGGCCAGATGGGGGCTCCGCGCGCCCTGAGGGACATCGGCCTGAACCGGTCCGATCTCGACAAGGCCGTGGAGCTTGCCGTCCGCAATCCTTACTGGAACCCGCGCCCGGTCGAGCGAAGCGCCATTCGAGAGCTGTTGCAGCGTGCCTTTGAGGGAGCGCCGCCGGAAGATATCGATGGCCGGTCATGAGTGGTCTGCAAAAAAAATCCGAACCGGGAACGGAATAGCGCCATCCCGGCCTTTCAAAATCCGGCGGTAGTTCCCCTGATGAACAGAGATTTTTATCCGCCCAACTGATCCGGAGCGTAACATGAGCGAATTTCCCGAAACTGGCACCCTTGTTGGCCGCGTGTGGCTTCCGGCGGAAAACGGTCCCGGGGTCGTCACGCTGCGCAACGGCGCTTTGACCGACATCACCAGCAAGGCGGCGCCGACGGTTCGCGACATCTGCGAGATGGACGATCCGGCGGGGTATGTGCAAGGCACGGCCGGACGGGAACTCGGATCACTGGAGGAGATTGCCCGGAACGAAGCAGGAGACCTTTCGAAGGTCCATTTCCTGGCACCCTGCGACCTTCAGGCGGTCAAGGCCTGCGGCGTGACATTCGCGTCCTCAATGGTCGAGCGGGTGATCGAGGAACAGGCGGCCGGGGACCCGCAAAAGGCCGAAGGCATCCGAGGCCGGGTCGGCACGCTGATCGGCCAGTCGCTGCGCAATATCCGCGCGGGCTCGCCGGAAGCTCAAAAGGTGAAAGAGGCGCTGATTGCTGAAGGGCTGTGGAGCCAGTATCTGGAAGTCGGTATCGGCCCGGACGCGGAAGTCTTTTCCAAGGCGCAGGTCCTCAGTTCCGTCGGCCACGGCGCCGAGGTCGGTCTTCACCCGGTCTCCAACTGGAACAATCCGGAACCTGAAGTCGTTCTGGCGGTGTCGTCGAAGGGCCGCATCGTCGGCGCAAGCCTCGGCAACGACGTCAATCTGCGCGACGTCGAGGGCCGCTCCGCACTGCTCCTGTCGAAGGCCAAGGACAACAACGCGTCCTGTGCCATCGGACCGATGATCCGGCTGTTCGACGAGACTTACTCGCTCGATGACGTGCGGAACGCGGAACTCGACCTCACCGTTACGGGCGAGGACGGGTTCGTGCTGAAGGGCCACTCCTCCATGCGCGAAATCAGCCGGGACCCGGAAGACCTCGTGCGGCAGACCGTCGGGCGCCATCACCAGTATCCGGACGGTCTGGTGCTGTTCCTGGGCACGCTGTTCGCACCGACGCATGACCGGGACGTTCCGGGCGAGGGTTTCACGCACAAGCTGGGCGATGTGGTCGAGATCACCGCGCCCGGCCTCGGCACGCTGCGCAACACGGTGCGTCTTTCCACCGACTGCGCCGAATGGACTTTCGGGGTCAGCCACCTCATGCGCAATCTGGCCGCGCGCGGTCTGATCTGAAGCGGCCTGCCGGAACCCTGCCGGGTTTTGGAAGAAGTCTCGCGCGGGCAAATATAAACGAACAAAAAAGCCCCGCGGCAACGCGGGGCTTATTGTTTCTCCGAAACCTTTAGGCACTGGTCAGGTCAGCGGCCAACCGCATAGGCCTGCATCAGGCGGGGCGTGGCGCCGGCTCTCAGCGTGCCGTCCGCTTCGCGTCTTGCAGCGGTGAGGCGGCCGACGGTCCAGTTGCCGGAAACATCTATCAGATGGCCGCGGGCCCTCAGGGCGTCTATAGTTTCGGCACTGAAATTGCCTTCCGCCATCAGGTGGCCCGGCTGGCGCTGCCGCGGGTGGAACGATGTCGGGAAATGGGTGGTGTGGAACAGGGGCATGTCGATCGCCTCCTGAAGGTTGAGGCCGTGATGAACCAGCCGCAGGAACAGGGACAGCTGCCACTGGTCCTGCTGGTCGCCGCCGGGGGTGCCGAAAGCCAGTGTCGGCCGGCCTTCCTGGAAGGCAAGGCTTGGTGTCAGGGTCGTGCGTGGCCGTTTGCCGGGCTCGAGGCTCGAGGGCAGTCCTTCTTCCAGCCAGAACATCTGCGCCCGGGAGTTAAGGCACAGCCCGAGAGCCGGGATGACCGGAGAAGACTGCAGCCAGCCGCCGGAGGGTGTCGCCGAAACCATGTTGCCCCAGCGGTCGATGATGTCGAGATGAACCGTATCGCCGCGCCGTTCGGAGAGATGCGCCATCGTCGGTTCGTAAAGCCCGGCATTGGCGACGCCCGCACGTTCGATCACCGCCATGTTTCTGGAGACCTGGTCTTCAAAACCCGGCAAGGTGCCCGGGCGCAGGTCGAAGGACGCCTTGTCCGAGATCAGGCTGCGGCGGCCGGAGTTGTATTCCTCCGAAAGCAGCCGGCTCATCGGCACGTCGACGAAGTTCGGATCGCCGTAGTAGACCTCCCGGTCCGCATAGGCGAGCTTCATGGCCTCGGCGACATGGTGGACGAATTCAGGGCCTGCCGGGTCCATGCCCGCAATGTCGAAGCCTCTAAGCAAGGCAAGTGACTGAAGCATGACCGGTCCCTGACCCCAGGGGCCGGTCTTGGCGATGGTCCAGTCGTGATAGTCATCGGTCAGCGGATCTTCGTAAGCCGCGCTGTACGACGCCAGATCGTCTGCCGTCAGCACGCCCTTGTGCCTGCTTCCGGACCCGTCCATGACCTCGGTGGTTTCCAGAAACCGGCCGATCTCCTCGGCAATGAAGCCCCGGTAGAAACAGTCGCGCGCGGCGTCGATCTGCTGTTCGCGACCTGTTGCGCCTTCTGCCTCCTTGAGGAGGCGGGTCCAGGTTTCCGCCAGGACCGGATTGCGGAACATTTCGCCCGCCTCCGGTGCCCTGCCGCCCGGCAGCCAGGTTTCATGGGAGGTCGGCCATTCTGCTTCAAAGAAATCCTCCAGGCCCGCAATCGCGGCGGCAGCGCCGCGCAACATGGGCTGGCCTTTCTCGGCATAGTAGATTGCCGGTTCGAGGACGTCGCGCAGGCTCAGGGTGCCATGGTCGCGCAGCATCAGCATCCAGCCGTCGAACGCCCCCGGAATGACGGTGGCCAGCAGGCCGTTGCCCGGAATGAGATCCAGTCCCTCGGCATTGTAGCGAGCAATGGTGGCTCCGGCGGGCGCCGGGCCCTGTGCGCAGAGGACTTTCGTCTCGTTCCGCTGCGCGTTGTGGAAGATGACGGGCAGGTCCCCGGCCGGACCGTTCAGATGCGGTTCCAGAACCTGCAGGACAAGCCCGGTGGCAACGGCCGCGTCAAAGGCGTTGCCGCCCTTTTCCAGAATGCTCATGCCGACGGCGCTGGCAATCCAGTGGGTGGAGGTGACGACGCCGAAGGAGCCTGTGATCTCGGGGCGGGTGGTAAAAGTCGACATGATTAACTCTGTTCGTTGAAAATGTGTCAGGTTTCGCGCGGGTCGAGCGCATCGCGCAAGCCGTCGCCGAGGAGATTGAAGCCGAGCACGACTAGGAAGATCGCGGCGCCCGGCCACCAGGCCATCCAGGGTGCCTGGGTCATGAAGTTCTTGGCCACGTTGAGCATCGATCCCCAGCTGGGGGCGGGCGGCTGCTGGCCGAGGCCGAGGAAAGAGAGGCTGGCCTCGGCGATGATGGCGGTTGCCACCGTCAGGGTCGCCTGAACCAGGACCGGTGCGAAGACGTTCGGCAGAATGTAACGGGCCATGACGGCAAAGTGGGTGAGCCCTATGGCCCTTGCGCCTTCCACATAGTCCTCGGTCTTGACCGCCAGAACCTGACCGCGTGTCAGGCGGACGAATATAGGCATCGCCGACAGACCGATGGCGATCATCGCGTTTGTCAGGCTCGGGCCGAGAAAGGCGGCAAGGGCGATGGCGAGGATGAGAAAGGGCGTTGCCAGGAGCGCGTCGGTGATGCGCGAGACCAGCTGGTCGATCCAGCCGCCGAAATAGCCCGAGATCAGGCCGAAGGGAACACCGATCAGGACCGCGATTAGCACGGAGACAACGCCGGCCATCAGGGAGGCCTGTGCGCCCCAGATCATGCGCGAGAGAATGTCCCGGCCGATCTCGTCCGTGCCGAGCCAATAGGCGGCCGAAGGCGCCTTGCGAACCGCGCTCCAGCTGGTTGCCGCGGGATCGGCAATCGGCAGCAGAGGCGCGGCGGCGGCGATGGTGATGAAAAAGGCGACGATGACGAAACCGAACAGGGCGCTCCTGTTGGCCTTCAGCTTCTTCCAGGCCCGGTTTTCAGGCCGGACGGTCTCTTCCGCCGGTTCGGCGACAGCGTTCAAAACGGTCACAGGCTGCTCCTCATGCGCGGATTGAGTAGGAAATACAGAATGTCGGCGATCAGGTTCATCAGGATGAAACCGGCTGCCGTGCACATGACGACGCCCTGCACCACGGCGTAGTCGCGGGTGAAGACCGCATCGACGATCAGCTTTCCGAAGCCGGGAATGGTGAAGATCTGTTCCGTCAGAACGGCCCCCGCGAGCAATTCGCCGAAGAGCAGGGCGCTTAAGGTGACGATCGGCAGCAGCGCGTTGCGGAAGGCGTGTTTCAAAATGACGGCGGGTTCCAAAAGGCCCTTGGCGCGCGCCGTGCGGACATAGTCCGCCTTCAGCACACCAAGCATGGCGGAGCGGGTATGGCGCATCAGGGTCGCGGCCAGGGCGGTGCCGAGGACGAAGGCCGGCATGATCATCGTCTGGAGCGACTTGAGCGGATCCACGAAGGGAGATTCATAGCCCGAGGCCGGCAGCCAGCCCAGATGAACCGATACCAGCATGATCAGCATGATGCCGAGCCAGAAGTTCGGGATGGACAGTCCGGACAGGGCGATGAAGTTCGCGGCATAATCGATGGCGGTTCCCTTCTTGACCGCCGAAAGAATGCCGGCGGGAATGCCGACGGCAAAGGCGATCACCATGGCCATGAAGGCAAGCTGGATCGTGACCGGCAGCTTGTCGGCGATCAGTTCCGTAACGGGTTGATGCGTGCGCAGGGAGATGCCGAGGTCGCCCTGTAGCATGGCCTTCATCCAGTAGAGGTACTGGTAGATCACCGGGTCATTCAGCCGGTACTTCTCGCGGATGAACTCCAGAACCTCCGGATCCCGCTCCTCGCCGGCCAGGACCAGTGCGGGGTCTCCGGGCAGCAGCTTCTGCAGGACGAACACGAAGACCGACACGAGCAGAAGCGTCGGAATGGCGATGACAAGACGGCGTGCGATATAGGACAGCATTCAGGGTCTACCGGGCTGGGCCGGAACCCGGCGGCGAGCCGGGTTCCAACGGGCGTCAGGTTTACTTCAACGCGACGTTTTCGAGACGGATCATCCCGTCCGGATAGGGGGTGAAGCCGTCCAGCTTGCCGGACAGCGCCCAGATCCAGGTCGGGTGGTAGAGATAGACGATCGGCAGATCGTTGATCAGGATGTCCCTGGCGGCGTCGTATTTGGCCTTGCGAACCTCCGGATCTGTGCTCTGACGGGCCGCATCCAGCAGGGCGTCGACTTCCGCATTACAGTACTTGCTGTCGTTGATGCCGCCCTTGCAGGTCATGAACTGATGGATGTTGCCGTCCGGATCGACCCGGCCTGACCAGCCGACCTGGCTGCCCTGGTAGTTTCCGGCAGACTGGTCCGCCAGCAGACTGGCAAATTCCATGGACTTCAGCTTGACGTTGAAGCCCGCTTCCGCGGCCATGGCCTGGACAACCTGCATCATCTGGGTCTGCACCGGGTTGTTGGTGACCTGAACCTCGACATCGAGGCTGTCATAGCCGGCTTCCTTCAGAAGTGCCTTGGCCTTTTCAACGTCGCGTGCCGGGACCGGATAATCCTTGTCATACCAGGGGCTGGTCGGCGGGAATGGCTGGTTGCCGGGAGCAAACGCCCCTTCGAACACGACCTGATTGATCGCATCGCGGTCGAGCGACAGGCTGAAGGCCTGACGGATCCTGGGGTCGTTGCCGAAGGGGTTGTCGCCCTTCTCCGTGTTGTTGATGTTCACGGTGATGCCCTGGTAACCGAGGCTGACGGCTTCGGCGTACCCCAGGTTGGCATCGCCCTTCACCGAGGCGACATCCGTGGCGGCCAGGCGCTCGAGCATGTCGATGTCGCCTGAGCGCAGATTGGCAAGGCGCACGGTCGTGTCCGGGATCGGCAGGAAGGTTACGGTGTCGAAGTGGATGGCGTCCTTGTTCCAGTACTTGTCAAACTTGCCCAGAACGATGCGGTCCTGCTGGACCCGTTCGACGAACTTGAACGGGCCCGAGCAGACCGGATTGGCGCCGAAGTCGGCCCCGGCAGCCTCGGCGGCGGTGGGGGAAATCATCATGCCGGCGCGGTCGGCAAACTGGGCAAGCAGCGTTGCATCCGGTGCCGTCAGGGTGATTTTCACCTGCAGCGGGCCGCTGACTTCGACGCTTTCGACGGACTTCACCTCGCTCTTGCGGCGGCTCTCCGGAAGGGTCTTGGAGCGTTCGATGTTGGCCTTGACCGCTTCTGCATCAAACGGCGTGCCGTCATGGAAGGTGACGCCTTCGCGCAGATCCATGGTCAACACCTTGCCGTCGTCGGACCAGTTCCAGCCCGTGGCAAGCTGCGGAATGATCTTCAGGTCCGGGGTGATGTCGACCAGTTTGTCACACAAGGATGTGTAGACGATACGGCCGACGAAGGTCCGGGACTGATCAGGGTCCAGCACATCGGCATCGTCCTGCAGGCCGATGCGCAGATCGGCTGCCTGTGCGGCCGATGCCAGTGTTGTTGCGCTGAGCAGCAGCGCGGCAAGGAAATCCTTACGCATGTGTCTCTCCTCTCGGAAGTTTCGATTTATGAAGGTGAGGCCGTCATCGGCTCTTGTTGTTGGCTGCGTTCGCGGAACAGTGCGAAGCGTTTTTCCGCCGCAATGCTCCTTTCCGGTTCCCTGGCGGAATCCGGTGGGGTCTCGGCAATTTTCTCCCAGTGATGGCAGGCGACGCTCCGGCCGGTGCCGGTTTCGGCAAGCTCCGGTTTCTTGCTGCCGCAAATGCTGCTCGCGTGCGGGCAGCGCGGATGGAAACGGCAGCCGGAAGGCGGTGCGAGCGGGGACGGAACGTCGCCCGCCAGCGTGGCTTTCATGGACCGGCTGCGGGGCGAGGGGATCGGGATCGCTCGCATCAAGGCCTGCGTATAGGGGTGGAGCGGCCGGTCGTAGAGCGCGTCGTTCGGTGCAAGTTCCACGACTTCACCGAGATACATCACGGCGACGCGGTCGCTCATGTGGCGGATGACAGCAAGATCGTGGGCGATCAGGATCAGCGTCAGGTCGAATTCGGCTTTCAGGTCCTCCAGCAGATTGATGACCTGTGCCTGGACGGAGACGTCGAGCGCGGAGACCGGTTCGTCACCGACAATCACCCTGGGACCGCTGGCAAGCGCCCTTGCGATGCCGATGCGCTGGCGCTGGCCGCCGGAAAACTCGTGCGGATAGCGATTTGCGAGTGCCGGGCGCAGGCCGACCTTCTTCAAGAGATCCGCAACCTTCTTGCGCCGCTCGGTGCGGGATAGGGCGGTATGCACCTTCATCGGTTCCTCGATCAAGGCACCGACGGTCATGCGTGGATTGAGGGAGGAAAACGGATCCTGGAAAATGAATTGCAAGTCCTTGCGCAGGCGCCGCATCTCTTTTTCCGACAGGTCGGAAATATCGTTGCCGTCGTAAATCACCGCGCCGCTTGTCGGCTGCAGCAGGCGGACCAGCAGCCGGGCAAAGGTGGACTTGCCGCAGCCGCTTTCGCCGACGATGGAAAAGGTTTCGCCGCGCCTGATTTCCAGCGAGACCTCGTTGACCGCGCTGACGGAAATGGCGGGGCCGAAGAAAGGCTTCCTGCCGGAAAAGCGCTTGGAAACCGCGTGCGTCTCGATGATTTTTTCCGCTGTCGCAGTGCTCATGCGGTGGCCTCCGTGAAGGCGGCTTCAAGGGGGGCGAAGTGGCAGGCCGCGCGGTGAGCCGGCCCAAGTTCGGCCAGGGAAGGCGCCCTGGCGGCGCAGTCGGTTTTCGCAAAGGGACAGCGGGGCGTGAAACGGCATCCGTCCGGCATGTTGCCGATGGCCGGCACCATGCCGCCAATTGTCGCCAGACTGCCGGAGCGGGGGCCGATAGACGGAACGGAGCTCATCAGTCCGATGGTGTAGGGGTGCTGCGGATCGTCGAAGATAGCGTCCACGGGACCTTCCTCAACCACGCGTCCGGCATACATCACCGCCACCCTGTCGGCGATCTCGGCCACCACGCCGAGGTCATGCGTGATCATGATGAGGGCGGTGCCGGTTTCCCTCTGCAATTCCTCGATCAGGTCGATGATCTGGGCCTGGATGGTGACGTCCAGTGCGGTGGTGGGCTCGTCGGCGATCAGGACCGCGGGGTCGTTGGCAAGCGCCATGGCGATCATCACGCGCTGCCGCATGCCGCCCGACAGTTCATGAGGATAGTCGTTCAGCCGGGTGCCTGCGGCCGGGATCCTGACCCGTTCCAGCATCTCCAGCGCGCGTTGACGTGCCTGGGGCCGGGTTACAGGCTTGTGGCGCAGGACGACCTCTGCGATCTGGTCTCCGATCCGGTAGGCAGGGTTCAGCGAGGTCATTGGTTCCTGGAAAATCATCGAGATGGTATTTCCGCGCAGGTCCGCCATGGCGCGCTGGGGAAGTGTCAGCAGATCCTGTCCGGCGAACCGGGCCGTTCCGGACATCACTTGTGCCAGGGTCCGGGGCAGCAATCCCATGAGAGACAGCGCGGTGACAGACTTTCCGCACCCGCTTTCCCCGACGATGCACAGCGTGTCGCCCGGATAGACGGCAAAGGAAACGCCATCGACGATATTGGCCGGAGTTCCCCGGAAACGAAGCGCCAGGTTCTGAACCTCCAGAACCGGTTTTGCGCCCGGCTGACCGTCAGTCGGCATCGGTTGCCTCGGTGGCGCTTTGAAAGAGCAGGCGCTCCTGCAGGGCCAGCAAGTGGCTACGCATGGCCTTTTCCGCCGCGATCGGATCACGATCTCCGATGGCCTTGATGATGTCGGTATGCTGGGACCTGTAGAGCGTCAGCGAGTCCCGGGTCCGCAGTGCCTCGCGCACATGCCGCCAGGCGGTGTCCTGGCGGACCCGATCAACCACGTCGAACAGCGCCAGGAACAGCGTGTTGTTGGCAGCGCGTGCAATGGCGCGGTGCAGCGCGCTGTCCCAGAGTTCCCGGCTGTCCATGTCGTCCGCCTTGCTGACGCGGTCTGCAAGTTCGCGCATCGCGGCAATGTCGGACGCATTCGCGCGCAGGGCCGCGAGCCGGGCCAGAACGGGTTCGATCTGCAACCGGACTTCCATCACCTCGAGCATGTTGGAATTTTCGTGCAGTGTCTCGATCTGCTTTTCAGGGCGAGCCGGTTCGCTGCCGATGAACGTTCCCGCGCCCTGCCGGCGCCAGATCTTGCCTTCCGTTTCGAGAACTTCCAGTGCGCGCCTGACGGCCCTGCGGCCGACACCGATCGTCTCGCATAACTCCCGCTCGGTAGGCAGCTGCTCGACGCCTTCCACGTTAAGCTGATCGACGATGATCCTGAGGCGTTCCAGGGCCATGCTGGAATTTCGCTGTGCGGGTCTGTCCTGGTCGGTCATGATGTTCCAATGCGAACCAATTTGAATTGGTTGCATTATTGGCGGCATAATTTTCGGTTCGCAAGTGCTCTCAATTTTAATTTTCGAGTTCCTGAATATTTTGGATCTTTGTTGGTTCGGTCCGAATCTTGATTGATGTTGAGCTGGGAATGTTTAGTAAGATATTGAAAATTAATATGAAAAATAGTTGACTCATTCTTGTTGGTGGTCTGCGCTGATCGTCCGTTTTCGGTGTTGGCGCGAATTTGTGCAATGGAACAAATTTTCAGCGATCTCTCAAAGCGAGGGCGTTAGGGGATTGTGAGAAAGTATGTGTCGTAAATTCTGGAAATTGATTCCGAAAATTATCTGAATTGAGTGTATTTTTTTCAATCTTTTCAAGGAAATTGCCCGATTTTGCGAAGGGAATACGTGAATAGGAGATGACTTCTGGATTGGTTCGGGGTTATCGTGCTGCAGGAGCCGGAGGGGTGGTGAAATTTTGTGCGTGGTGGATCCTTGGGCGCGGGGGCGATTGACAAGCGCATTTTCTTCGGCAATCCTGAAACTCAAATAGCGGCATCCGTTCAGCCGCATGGCAATCGTGCCCCGATCTGTCGCAGGCGTTCCTGCGGGTCGGGGTTTTTTTGTGCCCGGGGTCAGCACGGCTTTGCCGCACTGGTCCGGGGAGGTGAAGGTGAATATGTCCCTCAGGGAAATTCCGGTCGGCGTCCTGTTCTCGAAATCCGGGTCCTATTCGGTGATCGGACAGGCAGGCTATTGGGGCGCCCGGATCGCCATCGATGAAATCAACGCTTCCGGGCTGTTCGATTTCCGCTTCCTCAGGGTCGACGGTGATCCGAAGGGGGCGGCGGAAGCCTACGCGGTCGAGGCGGACCGCATGCTGCGCGAGGCCGGCTGCCGGCACATCATCGGGACCCAGACATCCTCCAGCCGCAAGGAAGTGCTCCCCGTTATGGAGCGCGGACGCGGCCTGCTCTGGTACACCCCGCCCTACGAAGGCTTCGAAAGCCACGACCGGGTGGTCTACACCGGCGCCTGTCCGAACCAGGGCGTGGTTCCGCTGTTCCGCCACATCGTTCCGGAGTTTGGCCGCAGGGCATTTCTTCTCGGATCCAACTACATCTGGGGCTGGGAAACCAACCGGATCGCCCGCGAACTGCTGGCCGGATGCGACGGCGAGGTCCTGGGCGAACGCTATGTCGCCATCGGCGACGAGGACATCGATCACCTGATCGCGGAAATCCGCGAGAAGCGGCCGGACTTCATCTTCAACAATCTGATCGGCGACAGCAGCTACGCGTTCCTGCGGGCGATGAAGGAGCTTGGCCGCCAGGATCCCGCCTTTGCTCCCAACCGCTGCCCGATCCTGAGCTGCAACCTGACGGAAGCCGAGTTGCCGGTGCTGGGAGAGGCCGCCGAAGGGCTCATTTCCACCTCGACCTATTTCGAAACGCTCGAAACTCCGGAAAACGCTGACTTCCTCGCCCGTCTCGAGGGGCTGCGCGGAAGAGACGCGGCAATTTCCTCAATGTTCGTCGCCCCTTACGAGGCGGTCTGGCTGCTGGCGCGCGCCATTGAGGCCTGCGGCTCAGATGCCCCGGACGACCTGCTGGCCGAGCTCTGCCGTCAGCCGCATCGCACACCCTTGCGCGAGATCCGGATCGATCCGCAGACCCAGCATGCCTGGCTGCAGCCGCTGATCGCCGTTGTGGAAATGACCGACC
>NZ_JBNKYW010000032.1:0-4897 GCF_050301095.1 Roseibium sp. | reverse complement strand
GTCGCGCAGAACGCCGACCGTCGGCTGGCTGATGCCAAGGTCGAGCATGGCGATCTTGGCATCGGCGGCCTTGTCGCCGAGGCTGGCGGCGGCCCACTGGCCGATCAGCTCACCGGCCTTGAAGTTGTCGGTGGCAAAGGTTGCGTCCGCGGCATCGATCGGATCGAGCGGGGTGTCGAGTGCAATCACCAGAAGACCGTTGTCGCGGGCCTGCTTTACGGCCGGAACGATGGAAGACGTGTCGGAAGCGGTGAGCAGGATACCTTTCGCGCCATCGGCGATGCAGGTTTCGATGGCGGCCACCTGGGTTTCGTGGTCACCGTCGACCTTGCCTGCAAAGGACTTCAGCTCGATGCCGAGTTCCTCTGCCTTGGCGGTTGCCCCTTCTTTCATCTTCACGAAAAACGGATTGGTGTCCGTCTTGGTGATCAGGCAGGCGGAGATGTCGGCAGCCGCTGCCGGAGTTGCTGCCATGGCTGCGAGAACGGAGCCCGTTGCGAGTAGTTTGCGGATCATGTGCGTTTTTCCTCCCTGGCCTGCTTCAGTCTGTACGGTCGGGTGCGGCCAGATGCGACCCCAACCGTGCTGCACGTGCCGGAAAGCTGGCTCGGTCTTCCGAGCTGCCCGCGCCGGCAGGTCCCTTGTCTTTCCCGCCCGTCAGAATTGTTGCCCTGGGCGAGAAATTGAAAAATTGCGGCAGGCTGGCCGCGCCGATCGCGCCGGCGTCGTGGCTGAAGCTGCCGATCCGAATGTCCGGTGATTGCCGCTTTTCCGGCGCCGCGCCCTCGACCGCGGCCATCAGGGCGGCCCGGAACATCTTGGGAAACGGTCCGCTCAAATCGCCGTCGATGACGACCAGAGGCATGTCCAGCAGGGCATAGGCCGAGCGCAGGGCAAGGGCGAGAGCCTCGACGCAGTCCGCCAACCATTCCCTGAACGTTTCATCGCCACGCTCCGCGGCCTGTTGCAGGTCCTGACGGTTCAGCCGGGCAAAGTCTTCGGGAGCCATGTGGCGGGCAAGTGCGACGAGAGAAGCCCGTGTCAGCAGAAGATCCCAGGCATGGCGCGACGGCGGGGCGGTCGTCAGGCTGCTTGGCGGGACCGGCATCATGGCAACGTCGCCGGCGTTTCCGGACACGCCCCGGATCACGTCGCCTTTCAGAACCAGACCGCCACCGATGGCGGGGCCCAGGAAGAGATATAGAAAATGGTCGTTCTGGCGGCCGAGGCCATAAAAGAGTTCTGCGACCGCAGCCGCCGTGCCGTCGTTTTCGCTGAAGACCGGAAGACCGGTAGCCTCCTCAAGCGCGGCAGCCAGGTCGTAGTCTTCCCATTTCCTGAAATCGGCTTCCGGTAGGCCGAGTTCGTGCAGCCAGGCACCCAGGTTAAAAGGTTGCGCCAGGCCGATGCCAGTGATGCGGCTCTGGTCGGTTTCGTCCAGACGCTGCCGGAGTTCCGCGAGATCCCTGGTCAGGATTTCCAGCGCCAGCTCCGGTGCCGGCAGGATAAGATCGTGCAGTCGGCGGTCGATGATTGTGCCGGAAAAATCCATCAGGACCGTTTCCATATTCGTCCGGTCCAGGCGAACACCGAAGGAATAGGCTCCGCAGGGAGCGAGCTTCAGGATGGTGGCCGGCTGACCCCGGCTGCCGTCGTGGCGTTTGCCGGCCTCGACGATCAGGCCTTCCTCGATCAAGTCCTGGATGATGGCGCCGATGGCCGCGTTGGTGAGCTGAACCGCCCTGGCAAGTTCGGCCTTCGACGCTTCCCCCGCCCTCCTCAGAATCTGGAGGACGATGCGTTCGTTGTAGCGTCTGAGCTGCGCGGAATTAGAACCGCGGCCGCTTTTGCGGACCTCCACCACCGTTCTTGCTCCTCCCTGTCTGCCGCCGCATTCAGGCGGAAACAGAATAATTTATTTTGATGAAATTATTCGTGCAGTTCCCCGATCTGTCAATGAGAATCTGCTGACGCGCCGCATGGAAAGTATGTTGCCCTGCGGTAAGTTGCTGAAAATGTTACATGAAAATTCAGCCCGCTCCCCGAAGCAACCTTCCCTTAGGTTAGGTCTAGTGCGCGAGGGAGTTGTGGCAAGTCGACCTTGCTATCATCCTGCAGGAAGGCCTACGCAGCTCTGAAAGCTTTGATGCGATCAGCAAGTTCCGTATTGTCGAAGACCAAAGAAGGATTCGGAGACAGGACTGATGCCGGCAAGACATGATGAAGCGTTTCTCGCAAGGGCGATTGCTGCGGGAGCAGGCGAGGCGCCGGCCGATCTGGTGATCAGGAATGTCCGG
Organism: Roseibium sp.; assembly: GCF_050301095.1. GTDB lineage: Bacteria > Pseudomonadota > Alphaproteobacteria > Rhizobiales > Stappiaceae > Roseibium. Next base: position 2,600 of record NZ_JBNKYW010000032.1, on the reverse strand, counting down.
CTTTTCAGCGTGGTCGACGGATCGACGGTAGAAACGGATATCGCGGTGACCGGCGACCGGATCGTCGGAACGCACGGGCGATATGACGGCGAGACGGTGGTCGACGGCGGCGGTCTGACGGCGGTGCCCGGTTTCATTGACACTCATCTTCACGTCGAATCCTCGCTGGTCACGCCTTTTGAATTCGATCGCTGCGTGCTGCCGCATGGCGTGACGACAGCGATTTGCGATCCGCATGAAATCGCGAACGTTCTCGGTGCTGAGGGCATCCGCTACTTTCTGGACAGTTCGCTGGAAACCGTGATGGACCTCAGGGTCAATCTGTCTTCCTGTGTTCCGGCGACGGCGTTCGAGACTTCGGGCGCCTGCCTTGAAATCGAGGATCTGTTGCCCTACCGCGATCATCCGAGTGTGATCGGTCTTGCGGAATTCATGAATTTTCCCGGCGTTCTGGCGCGCGACCCGAAGGTCCTGGCCAAGCTTGCCGCTTTTCAGGACGGCCATATCGACGGCCATGCACCGCTGCTGCTCGGGCAGGGGCTCAACGGCTATCTGGCGGCCGGTATCCGCACCGACCATGAAGCCACCACGGCGGAAGAGGCGCTGGAAAAACTGGCCAAGGGCATGACGATCCTGATGCGCGAAGGCTCCGTGTCGAAGGACCTCGAAGCGCTTGCCCCAATCCTGACGCCGGATGTGTCGGCCTTCGTTGCCCTTTGCACCGATGACCGCAATCCGCTGGACATTGCCGAGGAGGGACATCTGGACAGCATGATCCGCCGCCTCATCGCCAAAGGCATCCGGCCGCTTGATGTCTACCGGGCGGCGAGCTGGTCCGCCGCAAATGCCTTCGGGCTGAAGGACCGCGGTGTGATCGCGCCCGGAAAACGGGCCGACATCGTGCTTCTGAAGGATTTTGAAGATTGCCGGGTCGAACAGGTCGTCAGCGGCGGCGTTCTGGTGAGCGATGATGCCTTTTCAAAACGGTCCATCGTTCAGCCCGTCGGTCTTGACAGCGTTCACGTGGATGCCGTCAACCCGTCGAGTTTCGCCATCCCGGCGCGCAACAGCGAGGCTGATGTCATTGGCGTCGTGCATGGCAGGATCATCACCGAACACCTGAAGCGCACCTTGCCGGTGGCGGGCGGCAAAACGCTGGTCGATCTGGACCAGGATGTCCTGAAGGTCGCTGTCGTCGAGCGTCACAGGAGAACCGGCAACATCGGTCTTGGCTTCGTCAATGGCTTCGGCATGAAGGAGGGGGCAATTGCTTCTTCCGTCGGTCATGACAGCCACAATATCTGTGTCGTCGGCGCGGATGAGGAGGCGATGGCCCATGCGGTCAACCGCGTGATCGCCATGAAGGGCGGGTTCGTGGTGGCCGACAAGGACGGGGTGAAGGCGGAGCTGCCACTGCCTCTGGCCGGCCTGATGAGCCTTGAACCGTTCGAGACGGTGAAGGAAGCCCTTGAGGAACTGCGGGCCGCTGCCAAAGACCTCGGCTGCGCGCTGGCCGAGCCGTTCCTGCAGGTCGCCTTCCTGCCGCTGCCTGTCATCCCGCACCTGAAAATCACCGATTTCGGCGTCTTCGACGTCAACAAATTCGAGCTTGTGGACCAGGGGAGTTGAAGACCCCCTCAGTATTTTCGCATCCGTCCTCTGAAGCGGGACCATTTAAGCGCTGACAAGGTGCCGTATAAAATTACGACAAGTCCGGTCAGCAGCGACCATTGCAAGACCTTGCTGTCGAAGGCGAAGTCTTCGAGATATTCGGTCGGATAGGCAATTCTTGGATTCAGCGGAAGGTAGGTGATTGAAATCCGTCCTGAAACCACATTGCCGGTGAATTTTTTCGGTATCCGGAAGGAGACGATCTTCGGTAGCGCATCCGGAGTCGCAAATTCGACGACAAGTATTTTGCCGTCGACCCAGTCTTCAAAATTCTTCAGGGAATTTCTGGGGCTTTGTCTGGCGGTCTTCAATTGCTCGTCCAAATCGGATGGAGCGCCCTGGATATTCAGGATCGTTCCCTCCGCCGTCTGGCCAAATCCTTTCAAAAGCCAGTATTTGAGGCCGCTGTCGTAGTGAAAATAGACCGAAATAACCACCGCACAGGCCACGAAGAACAGGAGGGCCAGATTTAGCGCGTGCCCGTCTTCAGCCGCTTCCCTCGGATTGTACATTGACCCGGGTTCCTGTTTCGATGTCTCGAACCTGCATGCATCATAAAGTAGTTTAGCCGTTCATTGGGAATTTTTACGATTATGATCCTGACACTTGCTGTTTCCGGCTACCGTTCCTTACGCGATATCGTTCTGCCGCTCGACCGGATCACGCTGGTGACCGGGGCCAACGGCAGCGGCAAGTCGAGCCTCTACAGATCGACCCGTTTATTGGCCGAGGTCTCGCAGGGCCAGGCGATCGCTTCGCTGGCGGCCGAGGGAGGGCTGCAGTCGACGCTCTGGGCGGGGCCGGAGGCTTTCTCCCGGGCGATGAAGCGGGGCGAGGTGCCTGTTCAGGGGACCTTGCGCAAGAATGTCATCAGCCTGAAACTCGGTTTTGCCGACGAGGACTACGGCTATGCCATCGATCTGGGCCTG
>NZ_JBNKYW010000031.1:0-15520 GCF_050301095.1 Roseibium sp. | reverse complement strand
GGTCGCGATTTTTTCCCAGAGATGCAGGGGAAGTCCCTCTCCGGCGTCGTTGACCAGCTGCGCCAGAATGGCTGCGTCCTCGGGGCGTGCGGGGCGAATAATGGGGGCGTCGTCGTTGCTCCTGCTCATCTGAAACTTCTCCCATGCCCGAGGAACCTTGTTTGCCAGTCAGTCCTCATCCGTCTTGGCAGAGCCCATGCGGTGGGGCGAGGACGGAGACCGGCACCATAACACTTGTTGCAGGACCGCAGGGACTGGTAGGCTTCTGCCATATTGATAGTAACGGTTGGGAGATATTGATGAAACTCACCTGGTACGGCCATTCCGCCTTCAGGATCGATATCAAGGACGCCTCGATCCTGATTGATCCGTTCCTGACCGGTAACCCGTCTTTTCCGTCCAATCTGACAACCGACCAGGTTGCTGACGGCGTAACTCATGTGATTCTGACTCACGGTCATGACGATCACATCGGCGACACGGTTGAAATTGCGAAAAAAACCGGCGCCCAGCTAACCGCCAATTTCGAGATCTGCATGTGGGCAACCCGGCAGGGTATCAAGAACATCAGTCCGATGAACTCCGGCGGCAATGTCGATGCCGGTCCTTTCCGGGTGGCGCTGACACGGGCGGACCATTCCTCGTCCAAGCAGACCGACGGCGAAGCCATCTACCTGGGAAATCCGCATGGCGTGATCATCGAGGCTCCGGGCGAAAAGGTTCTCTACCACATGGGCGACACGGACATCTTTTCCGACATGGCACTGATCAATGAAATCTACCGACCCGGCATAGGACTGGTGCCCATCGGTGACCGGTTCACCATGGGGGGCAAGGTGGCGGCGATGGCGTGCCGTCGTTTCTTCGAATTCGACACGATCGTGCCGTGTCACTTCGGCACTTTTCCGATCATCGACCAGACATCCGAAACTTTTGTCGCCGCCATGGGAAGCGATGGCGATAAAGTGCAGCAGATCGTACCGGGCACGAGCCTGGATCTCTAGTATTGCACGGTGAGAAAGTGGAATTGAACCTGATGACCCCGATCCGATTGTTTCTAGGTTTGTGTCTGGCCACGATACTGGCTGTGGCGCCGGTTGCAGCCGCCGACAAGTCAGTCACGCCGGAAGACAAGCCGGTACCGTCGAAACCAAATGCCAAGCCCGGCTCCAAGGCGGCGCTCGACGAAGAGGCGGCGGCCTCAACGCCTTATCAGAAAGTGCGCGAAGTCTTTTCCGGTGACATGACCGTGGCGGGTGAGAAGGTTGCGTTCCCGCAGGACAATCCTTCCGTGAAAGCACTGGTGATTACCATGGAGCCGGGGGAAGTAACCGGCTGGCACCAGCATCAGGCGCCGCTCTTTGCCTATGTCCTGGAGGGCGAGATCACGGTCACCTATGAGGAGGTCGGCAAGAAGGTCTACCGGCAGGGTGAGGCCATACTTGAGGCCATGGATGTCACGCATCGGGGCAAGAACACCGGCGAAGGGCAGGCGCAGATCTTGACGGTGTTCCTGCTGGGGGATGGCGGCAAGGCCACCGTCCCGGAAGAGGCGCCGGGTGCCGACAAGGCCAAGGTGGAGTAACGAGCGAGTACCCCAAAAGACAGTTGGTGGAATACGCCTTCGGTGATGCTTGCTCATCGCAGTTGGAGCAGCAGGGTGAGGGGTGAGCAACCGGAGAACTCCGCAGCGGGCCTCTGAGTACAGAGGCCTATGGCGGAGCTGTCCCGGTATTGCGGCAAGACTTTCCAGCACAAGGCGCTCCGATGAGACCTTTCGAATGCGACGACGGCACCTGCTCTGGTGAACAGGTCCGTATGATCATTTTTTCCCACCCTAAGGTTTGAAGCCCTCGCTCCGCTGTTTCGTAACGGACTTGAAATGGCTTTACCTGTGAAACCATCGGCACTGCGGAACCGGGTCGCGTCAGACAGGCAAGGAAGCGCTCTGTCCGATCTCGCCAAATGGCATGTCGAGCAAACTTGATCGTCCATCAGACCTTTTGTGACTTTGATACCGAAGCGCTGCACGGGCAGCAGCTGCGATCATGAGATCCGGTACCGGTGCGAATGTCCCGGCATCTACGAATATGTGGGGCGGACAGGCTTTATGCCCGAGACATTGCGGACAAATGCGAAGTTTCGGACAGTTTCTTAGATTTAGATGCAAATGCAAATATTTATGCAAAGCAGAAAGGGTCGAAGGGAGTGAAGTCCCCTATCAAAGGCAAAGGCCAAGTATTGTTCACAAGCAATAAAAGATTGTAATTTAATGAGAAACTCAATTCAGAGTTTTCATTTGGATTGTTGGGTTATCTCAAAAATTGTTGCAAATGCAAATGATTCTTGACTACATAATATTTGTAAATGCATATTAAAAACTGCATTGGGGAGGCTTTTGGAAATGGGGCGAGGAATAGTGAATCGGGTCAGTCCGGTTTTTACTCTGTCCGGAGGGATCGCCGCGCTGGGCTTCGGGCTCCTTGCGCTGGTGGTTGTGCTTGACATCTTCGTCCGTAATCTGGGGCTTGCGAAATGGCCCTGGCTGAACGAGATCACCGAGTATCTGCTGACCATCTCCACCTTCGGCGGGGCGCCCTGGGTGTTGCGGCAATCAGCCCATGTCAATGTCGATGTCGTGCTGCGTTTGCTGCCGCAGGCCGTCGCCTTTCATGCCACGCGCCTCTCGTATTTGCTGGGGCTGGTTATCTCGGGGCTTGTGACTTGGCTGGCAATCACCGCTGCGCGAGACAGCTACAGCATAGGGTCGATGGTTTTTAAGAACCTGGTCTTTCCGGAATGGTGGATGATGGTTCCGGTCATCTGGTGCTTCGGACTGTGCAGCCTGGAGTTTTTCCTGCGCATCGTGGCGAGGTCCGGGGCATGATCTGGTGGCAGACGCTTTGTCTGATGGTCGGGCTGCTGGCCTTTCATTTCGCACTCGGTCTCCCGGTAGCATTTGCCTTTCTGGGGGCGAATCTCGTTGGCGCGTGGATATTCCTGGGGGGAGAACCCGGTCTGGTGCAGCTGGTTCGCAACGCGTCAGGATCGGTCAATTCATTCGCTCTTGCTCCCATTCCGTTGTTCGTGCTGATGGGCGAGTTGCTGTTTCACACCGGATTGGCCTATCGGGCCATTGACGCAGTGGAGAAACTGCTCGTGCGGCTACCAGCAAGGCTGGCCTGCGTCACGGTGGTCGGGGGCACAACTTTCGCTGCCCTTTCAGGTTCGTCGATCGCCAACACGGCCATGCTCGGCGGTACGCTGTCCCAGGAGATGCTGCGCAGGGGCTATTCGCCGACGCTTACTTTCGGACCGGCGATGGCTGTTGGCGGGATCGCGGTGCTGATACCGCCGTCTGCGCTGGCCGTCATGCTCGGTTCCCTGTCCGGTATTTCCATCTCCCAGCTTTTGATCGGCGGTATTTTGCCGGGCATTCTCATGGCGGCGGCGTTTTTGTTGTTCGTCATTGCCACGGCTGTCGTCTCGCCCGGAAGTGCACCGCGCAACGAGCATGTCGAGACACTCACGCTGAAACAGCGGATTGTCCCGTTCTTGCGCGACGTGGTGCCGCTATCGGGCATTTTCGTGGCGGTGATCGGCGGCTTGCTGGCTGGTTTCGCCACCCCGACGGAAGCGGCCGCGCTCGGTTCCGCCGCGGCCTTTATCGCCACAATCGCCTACAGGCAGCTGACCTTTGGCAACCTGGTGAAGTCGCTGATGGAAACGGCGAAGGTGTCGATCTCCATTCTGTTCATCATCGTGGCATCGACCACTTTTTCGCAGATCCTGTCGTTTTCCGGCGCGACCATGGGCTTTCTGACGCTCATTCGCGATGTCGAAATGTCCCCGATGGTTCTGATCCTGGCGATGCTCGGTATCATTCTGGTGCTCGGATGTCTGATCGATCAGGTGTCTATCATGATGATTACCCTGCCGTTCTTCATGCCGATCGCGCAAACGGCCGGCATTGAACCGGTTTGGCTCGGGCTGATGATGCTGGTCGCCATCGAACTGGGGCTGCTGACACCGCCTTTCGGCATCTTGCTCATGGTCATGCAGGGGGCCAGCCGCGCCACACCGCTTGTGCAGATCTACAAGGCCGCATTGCCCTTCATCATCATCGAGCTTGTCATACTGGCGCTGATGCTTCTGGTGCCCGAGGTGACCATGTATCTGCCAACGCTCATTCGCTGAACTTTTCAAGAAACCCACAATCGGCAACAGGAGATCAATCGTGGCTTTCAGCTTCAAGAAACTAATCTCGGCGGCAATCGCCGCAGGCTGTCTGGCGTCGCCGGCACTCGCGGATGAGGTCAAGCTACGCGCCGTGTCCGCCTTTCAATTGGGTACGGTGTTCTATGAACCGTTCGAACGCTTCGTTGATCGGGTCAACGAAAAGGGCAAGGGTATCGTGCAGATCGAAGTGCTCGGTGGGCCGGATGCCATGCCGCCGTTCGAACTTGGCAATGCCTTGCGCTCCGGCATTGTGGATATGGCCAACACCACGGCCGTTTATCACGCCAATCTGGTGCCCGAAGGTTTGGCGATGACGCTGACCAACCGTTCGATGGCCGAGTTGCGCGAAAACGGCGGCTATGAGCTGCTCGACAAATTGCATCGGGAGAAGGCGGGCATCCACTGGCTTGGACGCCTGACCGAAAACGTCAACTACTACATCTATCTGTCAAAGGCTTCAGAACCGGTCGACTTCAGCAGCCTCAAGGTACGTTCGGCGCCCGTCTATCAGGCCTTTTTTTCGGCACTCGGTATCACGCCGGTGCAAATGCCGGCGGGTGAAGTCTTCACGGCCCTGGAACGGGGCGCGGTCGACGGTTATGCCTGGCCAGCGCTCGGGGTATTCGATCTTGGATGGCAGGAAAAAACCGGTGCGCGGATCGACCCGGGGTTCTTTCAGGTCGAGACCGGCGTCTACTTCTCTCAGAGTTCCTGGGCAAAGCTGACCGAAGAACAAAGGAATTTTCTCAACGAGCAGATGCTCTCCATTGAGGCGGAAGCTGGTCGCTACGAAAAATTGGCAGAAGATGAGTTTGAGCGTCAGGCCGGTGCCGGGATCAAGACCATTACTCTGACGGGTGACGACGCTGAGGCTTTCAACACGCTGGCGGCCGAAGAAGGCTGGAAGCCGATCATCGCCGCCAGCCCGGAACATGGCCCCAAGCTTCGCGAGCTGTTGGCCAAGTAGGTCCCCGATTGGGGAAGCGGTCACTGAAGGGCTCATGCCAATGGAGGTCATAAATCATGACGCGCTGGCAGATCCCTTCAGGTTTTGCGATGATGGTGTGCTCAGACCGGTTCGGTAAGAGGCTGGTCGGACTTTCAACGCGGGATCGATGTCCGGAGGGCCTGAATGTTGGGCCCTCCGAAAGCCGATTGACCATCCATCGGCATGCGTTCGGCTTTTTGATCCGGACAATGTCGTTTCAGTCAAAGCGGAAAGCGGACCTTTGGGTTCGCTTTTTTTGATGCGTGATTAGAGCCGCCCAAGAAGATCGGGGGTCGGCCAGGCGTCGGCCGGAAGGCCGACCTTCTTTTGCACATCCTGCACGGCTGCACGCGTGCCGGCACCGAGGATGCCGTCGATCTTGCCGACGTCGTAACCCATGCCTGCGAGTTTCTTTTGAAGCTGCTTCATCTGGGCATCGCTCAATCCCGGTTCCGGATTGCCGGCTTCATAACGCGGCGCACCGGCAAGGCGAGTGGCGAAATAGGCAGCCGTGGTCGTATAGATGAAGGACTGGTTCCACTTCAGGTAGATGCCGTAGTTGGGATAGGCCAGGAACGCCGGACCGTGGCGCCCTTGCGGCAACAGCAGCGAAGCCGGCAGGTTGCTGGAAATTTTGCCCCAGCGCGACTGCACTCCGAGAGCGGCCCATTCAGCCCCGGTCTTTGTCGTGTCGAGGCCGCTCTGGGACCAGTCGAGATTTCGCGGGACGTCCACTTCCTGCAGCCAGGGCTCGCCCCGCCGCCAGCCAAGATGCTGGATGAAGGCGCCTGCGGTGAGGATCGCGTCCGGTGCGCTTTCCTTCAGCTTCACATGGCCGTCGCCGTCACCGTCGCGTCCGAACTTGATGATGTCTTCCGGCAACATCTGTACCATGCCGATTTCACCCGCCCAGGCCCCGGTGGTATTGCGCGGGTCGAGGTCGCCGTGCTGGACCATTTCGATGGCGGCGAGAAGTTGCGGACGGAACAATTCCGGCCGCCTGCAGTCATGAGCAAGCGTTGCCAGCGCATTGACCGTGTTGAAATCGCCCTGAACCGCGCCGAAGTCTGTCTCAAGGGCCCAGAAGGCGGTGATCACCGGGGCAGGGACGCCATACTCCTTTTCCGTCCGTTGAAAGATGCCGGCGTATTTTTTCATGTTCGCGGCGCCGTTCTTCATCCGGTAACCGGAAATGACCCGTTTGGAGAAATCCAGAAAGGCCATCTTGAAGACGCCTTGGGCACGGTCGCGTGCGAGAACCTTTTTGTCGATCTGGGCACCGGCAAGCGTCTGGTCGGCTGCGCGGGCGGAAAGTCCCTTTGCGACCGCCTCCTGCTTGACCCCGGCCAGAAATTGCCGGAAGTCCCCGCCACATTGCTGTGCAAGGGAAGCGGAGGTGGTCAGGCAAAGGCCTGTCAGGACAGTCGCGGCAATTCGGGTGGCATGGGAAACACGGCGGGTCATGAAAAATCCTGTCGTCTATGGGCGGGAGGGAAGAGCCTTCCGGAATCCGGCCAAAGTTGACAGTGCTTCGCCTGGAAGGTCAACCGTTCACTTGTCGCGACGTCCTAGCGGCAGCTTCCGAGGCCGGAACCCGCCACGATGCTGCCGTCTGGCGCTTTGCGCATGGGGGAGTTCACGCTCGCGGTGGAACGGCAGTCGGGCGCCGGGCCCGGAAGATTCGGGAGTGGCTCCGCATTGATTCCGGAGGTTTGCTGCACGCACATCTGATAGGCCATGTCATAGAGGGACTGCCATCCGCCGGGCATGGAACCGAGGTTGTTCAGAACACCCAGAGCGGCACCGGCCCTGGCGCCCCGGTACGCGCCGGACGGCCCCTGCCACGCGCCACCGGCCACGGCGCCGGCCATCCCTCCGGAAACGGCATCTCCCACCACATCACCACTGCCCATGTGTGCGTTGGCGTAGTCGGTCGCATAGAGCACGCAATCCGATCCGTCCGCAAGAGTTGGACCGGAAGCTGGCGCGGATGCCAATAGGATAACGGCAATCCAGCTTCGATGAACTTGAAACATGATCCGTCTCCTGTGGGCAATGACACGTTATCAATGTAATTCATCCGCCTTAACAAGGCTCTACCCGGAAAGTTCCATTTCAATCCGGTGCGTCCGCCCGCTCCAGGAACTTCTGGCCGATAAATCCGGTCTGCCCATCATGAATGACGCCGCACCACCAGGTGCCGCATTGGTCGAACCGGACTTCGGTGCCCGCTTGAATAATACCCAGGACCGAGGCGTCCTTGTCCGCATCTTGCCGGAAATTGACCGAGGCCAACACCTTGCCGGTATAGGGGTAGTTCGAGGTCTCCGACGGCAATGCGGCGGGTGCCACCGGCTGGCTTTTTCCGGGAGCGTTTACCATGTCCGTCACGATTGCCGGCGTCTCATTCCCTGTCTTGGATGCCCCTGTCTTGGCTGCCGTATCTCCGCGCACCGAACCGGAAAGGCGAAGGTCAATCCTTTTGTCTGTGGATCCGGCATAGGCAAGTGCGGGCGGCGTGTCGGCGGCCCGGCGCTTCAAGGCGGCAGCCCGTGAGCCGGAAAGCGGCGCTTCAAGGCGCGCCTGGATCTTGTCCTCGGTGGTGTTGTCCTGGCTCAGATGTGACTGAAACTGGCCGCTTTCATGGGACGTGCTTATGCCCCGGAGCGCAAACGCCTTGCGGATGCGGTCCTTTGCATTGGCGATTTTCTGGGCGCTCACTCCCCCCAGCTGGGCAACGGCCGGTTGAAGCGGCTCTTTTTTTGCTCCAGCCAGTTCCGTGGAACTTGCGTCAATAAGGTTTTCGATAGTTGGTTCGGTCTTGATCAACCGAGTTTCGACCGGACGGCTGCCGTCATCCGTCCCGGTCAGCAAGCCGGAAAGGCTGACAGCGACAGCTACGCCGCCACACAAGACAAGCATTGCCGTTCCCAACACAAGTGTCCTGAAACTCGGTCCGCCACGGATTGTTGCAATCGCGGCTTCCCTGAACCTGCGGGGAACTGTTTCTTTTTGCCGTTCGAAGTGGTTGCGGCGTAATGGACGGTTGAAGACGCCCGGCATGTCCAGCTCCGCATCCTCTGGCTGTTCAACCAGCCTGGGCCTGCGATTTCCGGAACGGGCCTTGTGATAGGCCGTTTCGATCTCCTGAGAAGCCGCGTGCAGCTGCAGGATCTTTGCTGCCAGTTCGCTTCCCTCAATAGCCCGGATTTCATTTGAAGGCTCCGCGCCGGAACAGAGGTCTCCGGCGGACATCAAGTCTTTTTGCGAATGGGGCAGGTTTGCATTGTCCGGTCCGATATCAGATTGGCTGTCGCAAGATTTGGCTGGCGCGGATACGGCGTACATATGGCCCTCCTGACTTTGCGGAAAAATTCTCGTTCAGATCGGTCGCGGTCTGAGTGGCGGGTATTAATCTCCGGCAATGCGTCGTCACACGGGCCGGATTGTGACTTCTCTGAGGAAATTTTCTGCCCGGGCGGTTCAGCGACGGCTATCGGCCGGACAAGGCCGTTTGCAAAAGCCTAACCAGTCCCTGCCATACTGCTCTGAACAAGGGTGTTCCGAGCAGGCATGCCCGCGGCAAATACGGCAATCGGGACAACGGCAAGACATGACGACACGCTGGATCAGGCTGAAAATTGCAAGGGCGGCGAAGCTGACAGCCGGACTGGTGACAGGCCTGGGGCTGGCTTGCCAGGCGGGCCTTGCTCAGGAGGTTCCGGAACTCAAGGTGGGGCTGATGGCCACGCTTTCCGGACCGGCCGCGGTTTACGGCGAGCAGATCCGCGACGGTTTTATGCTGGCGGTCAAGCAATCGAACGGAGCGCTAGGCGGCCTGCCGACCAATGTGATCGTGGTCGACGACAAGCTGGATCCCGATTACGCCGTCGAACAGGTCACCAAACTGGTCGAGGAAAACGGCATCGATGTACTGGTCGGTGTGAACTTCTCCAAGATCATGCTGGCCGTGCACGATCCTGTCGTGCGCTCAAAGACGTTGTTCATCGGTACGCATTCCGCTCCCGCGCCGATCGCCGGACGCAATTGCAGCCGCTATTTCTTTTCCACCGCCTCTCAGGACGACCAGGTTCACGAGACCATGGGACGCTATGCGAGCCTGAAGGGTTACCAGAAGGTTGTGACCATTGCGCCGGATTATGAAGCTGCACGCGATTCCGTGGCGGCCTTTCGCCGGCACTTCAAGGGGCAGATTGCCCGAGAACTTTTCCCGAAGCTCGGCCAGACGGACTTTTCCGAAGAGTTCAGGGAAATAGAGGCCATCGAACCGGACGCGATCTACGCCTTCATGCCGGGCGGAATGGGCGTGGAACTGGTCAGGCAGTTTCACACTTCCGGCCTGAAGGGCATCGTGCCGTTCCTGTCCGCGCGGACCATCAATGCGGTGACGTTGCCTTACATGGCCGAAACGGCGGAAGGGCTGATGTCCGCGTCCCAATGGGCGCCGAACCTAGACAATCCGGCAAACAAGCGTTTCGTGCGCGAGTTCGGCCGGGAATACAAATACCAGCCCTCCGTCTATGCCGCCGAGGGTTATGATGCCGCCAAACTCATCCACTTCGCCCTGGAACTGACGGGCGGCGTGAAGGACCAGGAGGCGCTTATCTCCGCCATCAGCGCTGCGCCGTTCGAAAGCGTGCGCGGCGACTTCCGCTTCAACTCCAATCAATTCCCGATTCAGGACTTCTACGTGGTGGAAGGGGTCCGGCGCACCAGCCGGATTTACGAGATGGAAGCAACTGCCCGCGTGTTCGACGACGTCGGCGACGCCTATTCCGGTTCCTGCCGGATGTAGGCTGGAAGCCGCGCGGACCTTCCAATTGCGGGGTTTTGAAACGGTCAGTCCAAAATTTTGCGCGCTGCCGTCTTGTATTCCGGACTGGGCAGTCCATATCATGGGACATGTCAACGACGCTGTCACACAATCCGCCTGCAGATAAAGGCACTCACGGACCGGGCCGGCCACGCAACTTCGATGAAGCTGCTGCGCTCGAAGCCGCAATGAATGTCTTCTGGCAAAAGGGCTTTGAGGCAACGTCTCTGGATGACCTGACGAAAGCCATGGGCTTGAGCCGGTCGAGTTTTTACGGCGCTTTCGGCGACAAGCAATCGCTGTTCCTGAGGGCCGTGCAGCACTATTCCAACAATGGTATCCGCACCTTGAGACAAGTCGCTCAAACCGCCGGCGGTGACGCCATCGGTGCCATGATGGAGGCCATTTCGGATCCCAAGGGCGGGACCAAAGGTTGCCTTCTGGTCAATTGCATTACCGAACTTGCTCCCCATGACGAGAAGGTGGCCGAACTCGGACGCCGTCATCTGGAGAGCATTGAGGAGATTTTCGCTAAGGCTCTGAATCCTGAAAACCCCGAAGCAGTCAGAGACAAGGCACGGGCCTATTCCTCGCTTGCCATCGGAACCCTGGCGCTCCGCAAGGCCGGAATTCCGGCCGACAGGATTGCCGACACCCTGAAACAGGCCCGAACGGTACTCTCAACCTAACGGACTTCCTCAGGACGGGGTGATTCAACTCCGTCCCAGTGAGTAGTGCGTCTAAATATGGACTGAACAGTCCGAAATAGTCCAGTGAATCGACAGGCAGTAAAGGACAAGTCGACAATGTCACAAGGAAAGCTTTTTACTCCGGCAAAAGCCGGTGCAATCGAATTGAGGAACCGGGTCGTGATGGCCCCCCTGACGCGCAACCGCGCCCGGGCGGAAGACGACGCCCCGTTCGACATTCACGTGGAGTACTATCGGCAGCGTGCCGGCGCCGGCCTGATCATCACCGAAGCCTCCCAGATTTCGCCTCAGGGCAAGGGCTATGCCTGGACGCCGGGGATCTATTCAAAGGCTCAGATTGAAGGCTGGAAAAAGGTCACGGACGCGGTTCATGCGGAAGGCGGCAAGATCGTCATCCAGCTCTGGCATGTCGGACGGATTTCGCATCCCGTTCTTCAGCCGGGCGGCGCGGATCCGGTCGCCCCGTCTGCCATCGCGGCGCAATCCAAGACCTTCGACGGCTCGCAATTCGTCGAGACGCCTACGCCGCGGGCGCTGGAGATCGCCGAAATTCCGGGGATTGTCGAGGACTACCGGAAGGCTGCCGAGAACGCGAAGAAAGCCGGCTTCGACGGCATCGAGGTGCATGCGGCCAATGGCTATCTGATCGACCAGTTCCTGCGCGACGGCTCCAACAAGCGGGAAGATGCCTATGGCGGTTCCATTGAAAACAGAGCCCGTTTTCTGAAAGAGGTCATGGACGCGGTTGTCGGTGTCTGGGGAGGCGAACGGGTCGGTATCCGCCTCAGCCCGTTCTCCAATGCCAACGACATTGCCGACAGCAACCCGCAGGAGACGTTCAGCCACGTCATCAGGCTCCTGAACGGCTACAAGCTTGCTTATCTCCATCTTGTGGAAGGTCAGACCGGCGGTCCGCGTGACATTCCGGAGGGGGGAGACTTGGCGGCACTCTATGCGCTCTTCGATGGAGCGAGGATGGGCAACAACGGCTTTGACCGGGAAAGCGCCATCGAAGCCGTGGAAAGCGGCCGGATCGATTTTGTCGCCTTTGGCCGCCCGTTCATCTCCAACCCGGATCTGGTCCTGCGGCTGGAACAGGACGCTCAGCTGAATGCACTCGACCCGGACACGCTCTATGGCGGTGGCCTCAAAGGCTACACGGACTATCCGACATTGGCGGAAAGCGCGGTTGCGGCCGAATAAACGGCTTCAGGCCGCGTGACATCCACCCCTTCGGCGTGGCCTGAAAAGCGGCCGGTGCAGGCTTTGAACTGCACCGGCCGTCTTTATGGAGCTTATGTCTTGGCCTGTCCCTGGCCGTGACCAGCTATGTGAATTGCACACCAGCTCCCCAGTCCCAGTTCCACGAATGCGGCGATCTGGAGGGATGCCGGTGGCAGACCGTCAAGCGGAAGGCTGATCAGCCGTCCGAAACCATAAGAAAGCAGGAGGCCCGTTGAGGTAACAAGAGCCGGGCGCTCGAAAGAGGGGAGGATCAATCCGGCCAGAGCAATCGCGCCGCCGAACAGAAGCAGGACGCCGGGTGAACGGATCTCGCTCATCATTGCGGCGGACGGATCGAGGACGACCTGGTTCAGACCGAAGAGGAATGCGGGAGCGAAAACGATCAGGCTTCCGACTGCGATTAATGTGACGGCCGAAAGCGTCAGGGCGGCTTTTTGGGAAACGTTGCTCATATGACAACTCCTGGGCGGTGGTGGACTGGCACCAAGATGAGCGGGCACGGTCGGAGAATCTATGTTAGAAAACGCTGACGTCTTTGCAGATCGTCCAGAATTCCAAAAAAGGCTGCGTTGCACATGTCGAAAGCGTCCGAGATTGCGCCTCCTGCGGGGCCTGGCACGCACACGGACGGAGACCCCCTCGGGGAAGTCCTGCATCTGCTGCAACTCACAGGAACGTTCTATTGCGTCCCGGAGCTGTCGGCTCCCTGGGGTATTCGTGTCCCGGATCTGAACGGGCAACTCGTGCTAATAGCCATGACGGAGGGCAATTGCCGCGTCGAATTCGAGAATGGAGATGAGCTGACCCTGTCGGCCGGACAACTGGTTCTTCTGCCTCGAGGACACGCGGTTGATCTGAGCGATGCGCCCGGCAACACTCTGACGCCGCTATTTGATATCCCTGCGACACGGCATAACGCCCGGTTCGAAACCATGGTCCATGGCGGTGGCGGTGCCTTAACCCGGATGACCTGTGGTGTCCTGAATGTGGATCATGCGGCGGCGGACCGGTTGGTCAGTCTTCTGCCGAATGCGATTTTCCTGGACAGTTTTGACCCGGCAGCCGGGGCCTGGGTTCAAAGCACGCTGAAATTTCTCGCAGAAGAGGCGCGTGACCCGAAGCCTGGTGGCGAAACCATACTTACCCGGCTGACC
The DNA here is from genome assembly GCF_050301095.1 of Roseibium sp. Taxonomy (GTDB): domain Bacteria; phylum Pseudomonadota; class Alphaproteobacteria; order Rhizobiales; family Stappiaceae; genus Roseibium. The sequence continues at coordinate 2,350 of NZ_JBNKYW010000031.1, read as the reverse complement.
GACATTCTGGTGGTGCAGGCTATCCGGGCCTGGCTCGAAACCGCCAGTGATCAGGAAACAGGCTGGTTGGCGGCCTTGCGCGATCCGAAGGTCGGACGAGCTTTGCAGGCTTTTCATCAGTCACCACAAGTCGGCTGGTCGGTTGGCGGCCTTGCCAACGCTGCGGGCATGTCCCGATCAGCTTTTGCTGCCCGGTTCAAGGCCCTGACGGGAGAGCAGGTGATGCAATATGCCACTCGCTGGCGTATGCAACTGGCAGGTGCCGAACTTCGGCAAGGCCGGCGGTCGATCGCCGAAATCGCCGCGCAGGCAGGCTACGAGTCCGAGGCGGCTTTCTCCAGGGTCTTCAAAAAGACAACCGGACGGACGCCTGGCTCGCTTCGCCGGGCCTGACCGTACCGGAGCGTACACTTTGGGCTTGATCCGGCCTTTCGTTCTTGTCAAAAACCTGTCAAACCCGATATCAGAACACAATTTTGGTGCGGCAAAGCGCCTGCTTCAGCCGGGAAACCGGGTGGGCAGGGCGCCGGCCAACAGCTTTCACATTTGGGAGAGACTTGAATGCCCCCGTATCGTTCCAGAACGTCTACCCATGGCCGCAACATGGCCGGCGCGCGCGGCCTTTGGCGTGCCACGGGTATGAAGGACGGTGATTTCGGCAAGCCGATCATCGCGATTGCCAACTCCTTCACGCAGTTCGTGCCCGGTCACGTTCACCTGAAGGACCTGGGCCAGCTGGTCGCGCGTGAAGTTGAAAAAGCGGGTGGTGTTGCCAAGGAGTTCAACACGATTGCCGTCGACGACGGCATCGCCATGGGCCATGACGGCATGCTCTATTCGCTGCCTTCGCGTGAAGTCATTTCCGATGCGGTCGAATATATGGTCAACGGCCATTGCGCCGACGCGCTGGTCTGTATTTCCAACTGCGACAAGATCACTCCGGGCATGTTGAACGCTGCGATGCGGCTGAATATTCCGGTCGTGTTCGTCTCCGGCGGGCCGATGGAGGCGGGCAAGGTCGTTTTGGAAAACGGTGAGGCGAAATCCATCGACCTGATCGATGCCATGGTGGCGGCTGCCGACGACAAGATGTCCGACGCCGACGTTCTGACCATGGAGCAGAATGCCTGCCCGACCTGCGGCTCCTGCTCGGGCATGTTCACCGCCAACTCCATGAACTGCCTGACGGAAGCCCTCGGTCTTGCCCTGCCGGGCAACGGCTCGACGCTGGCAACCCATGCGGACCGCGAACGCCTGTTCGTGGAAGCCGGTCACCTGATTGTCGATCTGGCAAAGCGATACTACGAACAGGACGACGAAAGTGTCCTGCCGCGAAATATTGCCAACTTCAAGGCGTTCGAAAATGCCATGAGCCTCGATATTTCCATGGGCGGTTCCACCAACACGATCCTCCATCTTCTGGCAGCCTCCCACGAAGGCGAGATCGGCTTCACGATGGATGACATCGACCGCCTGTCCAAAAAGGTCCCGGTGCTCTGCAAGGTCGCGCCGGCGGTTGCCAACATTCACATGGAGGACGTTCACCGCGCCGGTGGCATCATGGGCATTCTGGGCGAGCTTGACCGGGCGGGCCTGTTGCATTCCGACCTTCCGACGGTTCACGCGGCGACCATGAAAGAAGCGCTTGCCCGCTGGGATGTTTGTCAGACCAACTCAGAGAGCGTGCACACCTTCTACAAGGCTGCGCCAGGTGGTGTGCCGTCCCAGGTGGCCTTCAGCCAGCAGCGCCGCTGGGATGATCTCGACCTCGACCGGCAGTCCGGCGTGATCCGCGATGCCGATCACGCCTACAGCAAGGACGGCGGTCTCGCCGTGCTTTACGGCAACATCGCCAAGGACGGCTGTGTGGTGAAGACCGCGGGTGTTGACGAAAGCATCCTGACCTTCACAGGTCCGGCCCGGATCTTCGAAAGTCAGGACAGCGCCGTTTCCGCGATCCTGACAAACAAGGTCAATCCGGGTGACGTGGTCCTGATCCGCTATGAAGGTCCGCGTGGCGGACCGGGTATGCAGGAGATGCTCTACCCGACCAGCTACCTGAAGTCCAAGGGTCTGGGCAAAGCCTGCGCCCTGATCACCGACGGCCGTTTCTCCGGTGGATCCTCTGGTCTGTCCATCGGTCACATTTCGCCGGAAGCCGCCGAAGGCGGCGCGATCGGGCTGGTGGAAGAGGGCGACACGATCGTCATCGATATTCCGAACCGCGTCCTGAAGGTGGATGTCTCAGACGATGTGCTTGCCGCGCGCCGCGCGGCCATGGAGGCCAGGGGCGGAGAGGCATGGAAGCCTGTCGAAAAACGCAAGCGCAAGATTTCCACGGCACTGCGGG
>NZ_JBNKYW010000030.1:0-26982 GCF_050301095.1 Roseibium sp. | reverse complement strand
ACGAATTTCTGCAGGTTGCCGCCTGAAAGCGAGCGTGCTTCCGGATCGTCATGCGACATGCGCACATCGAAGTTCCGCTTGATGCGTTTTTCCATCTCGCTTGCCCGGCCGGTGGACACAAATCCGCCGCTGGCCAGCTTGTCGCCGGTAGCGTGCCGGGTCAGAACGATGTTCTGGGAAAGCTTTAGTCCGGGAACGGACCCGTGACCAAGCCTTTCTTCGGGAACGAACGCGGCGTTTTGCCTGCGACGCCAGGTGATGCTCTTCGCGCCACAGGACTTGCCGTCAATCTGGACCATGTCCGGCGCAACCAGCATTTCTCCCGAGATGGCATCGAACAGCTCGCCCTGCCCATTGCCGGCAACACCGGCGATGGCAACGACCTCGCCGGCCCTGAGGTCCAGCGAAATGCTGTTGAGAGAGGTTGCAAAGGGCGTTGCGGCCGCGGCGGACAGTTTGTGCAATCCGAGCCGAACATTTCCAAGTTCGGGTTTTTGGGCGCCCGCGCTTACCGCGGCGACGTCCGCGCCAACCATCATGCTGGCGAGTGAGGCCGGTGTTTCCCTGGTCGGGTCGCATTCGCGCACCACCTGGCCATGCCGGAGGATGGTGGCGTGGTGGCAGATCCGTTTCACCTCTTCAAGTCGATGGCTGATATAGAGGACCGCGCAGCCCTCGTTTGCCAGGCGTTGCAGGGTCAGGAACAGCTGGTCGGCTTCCTGCGGCGTCAGCACCGAGGTCGGTTCGTCCATGATTATGAGCTGAGGTTCCTGCAGCAGGCAGCGGACGATTTCGATCCGTTGGCGGATGCCTACGGGAAGATCGGCGACGATGTCGGACGGATTGAGCGGCAGGCCGTAATCCCGGGATACCGATTCAATTCGTTTGGCAAGATCGTTCATGTTGCCGGGGTTCGGAAGAGCCAAGGCTATGTTCTCGACGACAGTCAGCGCTTCGAAAAGCGAAAAATGCTGGAACACCATGCCGACGCCGAGTTCCCTGGCCGCGGCAGGATTGTCGATTTCCACCCTTTGTCCACGCCAGTGGATCTCGCCGCCATCCGGTTCAAGCGATCCGTAGAACATTTTCACGAGAGTCGATTTGCCGGCGCCGTTTTCACCCAGAAGTGCATGGATTTCGCCCTTCTTAAGGACGAGATCGACCCGGTCGTTGGCGAGAATGTCGCCAAAACGTTTGGTCAGCCCCCTTGCGTCCAGCAATGTGTCCTTTCCGGATCTGTCCTGCTGAATCATGTTGTTGTCTGTCTCTGAAAGGTTTGTGTTTTCCACGCCTTCCCCCAAGCGTCTGCCGCTTTATTGACCATGCGGTATAATTTGTGCAAGCCCCCCGCCTGCAGCGGCCTGTTGATGACTGGTCTCGTCCCTTTCCAGAAGATCGGCGGCAACACCGGCAGCAATGGCTGCCGGATATTTTGATTTTATCGCCGAAATCCCTACAGGACAGACCATGTTTGCGATCAGTCTCTCGTTCAGTCCTCTTGCTTTCAGTCGTTTGCGGAATCTCGCCCGTTTGGTTTTTGACCCGATGACGCCACAGTAGGCAAAGCGCTGCTGTAGCAAGGCGCGTGCCATGATGTCTTCGTCAAGCGCGTGGGAATGTGTCATGGCCAGGACGAAGGTTCCGTCCGGGGCCGTGTCCAGTACGCTTGCCGGGTCGGATACGCACACCTTGCGGACGTTCGCGGGCACAGCACCCGGAAATTGATCCGCGCGGTTGTCGATCCATGTTACGTCGAACGGCAAAGGTGCCAGCGCCAGAACCAGCGCCTTGCCGACATGTCCCGCTCCGAACAGATAGAGCGGACGATATGAACTGCCGAATTGTTCGATGAGCCAACGCTCGCCGGTTGCCGGGTCGGTTGTCATGTTCCAGTTGTCGTGCGGGCCTCCTTCCAGAACGTGTCGTTGCAATGGAACATTGTCCAAAACCCGCGCCCGAGTGGTGAAGGAGCGACCTTCTGCTTCAAGTTCCGCCAGAGTTTCTGCCATTTCCAGAGAGGCATTGGTCAACACCTCCACTGCGAGTTCCGCCCGGCCACCGCAACATTGGCCCAGGTCGGGCCCAAGCAACACGGTTTGCCGGAAAAAAGCCGGGTTTCCCTTATTGGCGGCCTTGACTGCCTTGCGGATTGCCTCGAATTCAAGCGTGCCGCCACCAATCGTGCCAAAAAAGCTGCCATCCGGCAGAACCACCAGGCGGGCGCCGGTCTCGCGCGGCGTGGATCCTTCGGCGCCGGCAATGGTGACCAGCGCGCAGGTCTTGCCCCGCTTCAGGCTATCAGCAATGTGCCTCCAGACAGCCATTAAGCCGGTGTCCTCCTCCGCATCGCCTGGACGGCGCGCATGATGGATTCCGGCGTGGCCGGTGCGTTGAGGTTCGGCACGACACCCGGATTGAGACTGGCGATTGCGTCGTTGATGGCGCAGAAAACCGCGTTCGCCAACATCAGCGGCGGTTCACCGACGGCCTTGGATCTGTAGACGGTTGCCTGCGGATTTCCACTCCCCTCATAGAGGTCCACCCTGAAGTCTTCGGGGACATCCGAGGCGGTCGGGATCTTGTAGGTCGACGGTGCGTGGGTCCTGAGGCGGCCGGACTCATCCCAAACCAGTTCCTCCGTCGTCAGCCAGCCCATGCCCTGAACGAAGGCACCTTCGATCTGACCGATGTCGATGGCCGGATTGAGCGAGTGGCCGACGTCGTGAAGGATGTCGACCCTGTCGACGGTCATTTCGCCGGTCATGGTGTCGACCGTCACTTCTGCGCAGGCGCCGCCAAAGGCGAAATAGAAGAATGGCCGGCCAGTGACACTTTCCCGATCCCAGGTGATGCCCGGTGTCGAATAGAAACCGGCGTGAGACAGCTGGATCCGGCCCATATGGGCCTGTTTGGCAATATCCGCCAGCGTAAAACTCTGGTCGCCGACAAGAACCTTGTTATCGCCAAAATGGATCGCATCGGGCTTGCATTGATGCTGCTCGCATATGAAGGCAATCAGGCGGCTCTTGATTTCCTGCGCGGCGGTTTTGGCGGCCATCGCATTGAGGTCCGTTCCGGAGGACGCAGCCGTCGGCGCCGTGTTCGGAACCTTAGACGTGTTTGTCGCGGTGATGACGACCTTGTTCATGGTAACGCCGAGTTCTTCGGCAACGACCTGGGCAACCTTCTGATAGAGCCCCTGCCCCATTTCCGTGCCGCCATGGTTCAAGTGCACCGAGCCATCCGTGTAAAGATGAACGAGAGCTCCGGCCTGATTCAGATGCTTCAGTGTGAAGGAGATGCCGAATTTGACGGGCGTCAACGCCAGCCCCTTCTTCAGGACCGCGTTGGACGCGTTGAAGGCAGCAACGTCTTCCCGCCGTGTCCGGTAGTCCGAGCTCTCCTCCAGTTTGTCGATGAGGTCATGCATGACCTCGAATTCCTCGACCGGCATGCCATAGGGCGTCATGTTGCGTTCGCCGTCGTAGAAATTCAGCTTGCGGATGTCCAGCGGATCCTTGCCAAGCGTGATGGCTATGGCGTCGATCATCCGTTCCGCGGCGAGCATGCCCTGTGGCCCGCCGAACCCCCGGAAAGCAGTGTTAGAGCAGGTGTCTGTGCGCAGGCGGCGTGAACGGATCAGGGCATCGGGGTAGAAGTAACTGGAGTCAGCGTGAAACAGCGTGCGGTCGTTGACCCCGAGTGACAGGTCGGCCGAGTACCCGCAGCGCGCCAGAAAGGCCATGTCGACAGCGCGGATCTTGCCGGTCCCATCATGACCAACCTTCCACTCGACTTTAAAATCATGCCGCTTTCCGGTCATGATCATGTCGTCGTCCCGGTCGAGGCGCATCTTGCAGGTCCTGCCGGTCTTCATTGCCGCCAGCGCCGCCAGGGCCGCCCATTGGTTGGCCTGGGATTCCTTGCCGCCGAAGCCGCCCCCCATGCGGCGGACCTCTGCCGTGATAGACGCATCCGGCACGCCGAGAACCTTGGCAACCGTGTGCTGAACCTCTGTCGGATGCTGCGTCGAGGTGTGGACCAGCATGCCGCCGTCTTCCTGCGGCTCCGCCATGGCGATCTGGCCTTCAAGATAGAAGTGTTCCTGGCCGCCTATGAACATGGTGCCGGAAAGGATCTCTTCGGAGGCCGGCATGCCGGTTTCTGGTGACCCGCGCCGGAACTGGTAGTCCGGCAGCACTGTCGTGTCAGCATCCACGGCATCGTCCGGCGTCAGGATCGGTGTGATGGGAGCCACCTCGATCTTTGCCAGAGCGGTGGCCTTGCGCGCCTGGTCGCGTGTTTCGGCTACGACGGCAAAGATCACTTGCCCGTAAAACAGAACCTCGTCCTCAGCCAGAACGGGATCGCCGCCAAAAGCCGATGAACAGTCGTTGATGCCGGGAATGTCCCTTGCGGTCAGAACCGTGACCACCCCCGGTGCCGAGCGAACGTCTGCCAGGTCGACGGATTGTATTCTGCCGCGCACGGCCTGTCTTGCCCAGCCTGGGGCAACGTGCAGTGTTCCGACCGGTTCAACCCGATCGTCGATATAGGTTGCAGTGCCCGACACATGTTTGATGGCACTGTCATGCGGCAGACCCTTGCGAACGTGTTTCAGGGGCGCTTCGGCGGGAGTGCGATCAAGCGGCGTGGTCATGATGTGCCTCCCGTCTTGCCAGGACACGAAGGTCTTCCGGTGCCGTTCCGCTGACTTCCATCAGTGCCTTTGCCAGAAGGGCTCTCGCTGTTTCCATCCGGTACTCCGCGCTTGCGCGCATGTCGGTCAAAGGTGTGAAGTCGGACAAGAGCGCCTGCATGGCCGCTCCCCAGGTGGCCGGATCGTCCAGCAACGCCCCGGACAGGGCGGCCTCTGCTCCTTTTGCTCGTTTTGGCGTTGCCGCCATGCCGCCATAGGCGATGCGGGCCGCAAGAACCGTTCCCTCCTCAATGGTAAAACGGAAAGCAGCCATGACAGAGGAAATGTCCTGGTCGAAACGTTTGGAAATCTTGTAGCAGCGGAAGGCGTGATTGGCGGAAAGGCGCGGAACGAAAAGCCCGGTGACAAACTCGCCCGGTTGCCTGTCCTGTTTGCCGTAGTCGATGAAGAAGTCTTCTATCGGCAGAGCCCTGGAGCCATCGGCAGACTGAAGTTCCAGCGTTGCGCCAAGCGCGATCAGGGCGGGTGGAGAATCGCCGATCGGCGATCCGTTGGCGACGTTACCGCCAACCGTCCCGGAGGCTCGTACCTGTTTCGAGCCGATGCGTTTCCAGAGTTCCCCGAGGTCGGAGGCAATGTCCGTCATTGCTTCCTCTGTCGCCTCGAACGTTGCGCTTGCGCCGATGAGCACACCTGAAGGACTGACCTCCACCCGATCCAAACCCTCGATACGTCCGAGCCAGATCATTTTCGGCAGGTCCCGCATTTGCTTGGTGATCCAGAGGCCAACATCGGTTGCGCCCGCAACCAGGGTTGCATCCGGATGCTGGCCATAGAGAGCCGCCAGGCCATCCAGCGTTGCGGGTGAAGAAAAGAAACGATTGCTGTCGCCGATGAATACGTCCCGGCTGTCCGCCAGAACCTGAAGTTTTTCCTTGGTTTCGTTCGCTCGCCACGAGAAAGCGTCGTCCGCCGCATCAAAGCAGGCTTCGAGTGCCGCATCGACGATTGGCCGGTAGCCCGTGCAACGGCAAAGGTTTCCTGCCAGCCATTCAGTCACGGTCTTGCGGGACTTCGAGGCACCTTCTGCATGGTAAAGCGTGAAAAGGCTCATGATGAAGCCCGGTGTGCAAAAACCGCATTGGGAGCCATGAAGCTCAACCATCGCCTTTTGCACCGGGTGCAGCCGCCCGTCCTGAAACAGGTCCTCAACGGTCACCAGTTCCGCGCCGTCGACCATGCCGAGCAATTGTATGCAGGCGTTGATGGGCTGATAGGTGAGCTTGCCGTCGATCAGGCGGCCGAGGGCGACAGTACAGGCGCCACAGTCCCCTTCCCCACAGCCTTCCTTGGTGCCGGTTTCCCGGCGGCGCAGGCGCAGGTAGTCGAGAAGGGTTTCCGTCGGCCCGACATCCTCCAGTTCAACGACCTTGCCGCCTTTCAGGAATTGAATTGTATCCCGCATCCCTTATCCCCCCCGGGTGGCCGGACGGTTTTTGCGGACGTCGTGAGACCAGAAGTTTACCGACAGCTCCCTGACGGGCTCCTTTGCGGCAGTGTCCGGAACTTGCGTTGTCAAACACCCCATCAGTTTTCTCCCTCCCGCGACCGAAAGTCGCAAAACCGTTAAAAAATGTGCCTTAAAAATTCACGGAACCAAAGTGCTCATTTGAGAGCTTGGTGTTGCCTAAATGGCATCATCGGCCGGCAGTTGCTCCGTCAAGGCGCTCACAGCATGGTCGAAAAACATGCCAGGCGCCAGAGCAAGAGCACGTAACGATGAGGTTACCACACAAAACCGGTCGGCCTGAAGTGGCAAGTCCGTCAAAGGCTTAAATACGAGAACGCCTGAAGCCAGATCGTCTTCGCAACCAATTTGTGTCTGAAAGCCGATTACCCCTTCTTCTTTTGCGAGCGCCCGCATCAAACGAAGTGAATTGGCCTCGACGTAGGTTCGCGACACGCCGGAAATTCTGCTGCGGACCACATCGATACGGGTTCTGAGCGACAGCCCCTTGGCAGGCAAGGCAACGGGAAACTTCAGACAATCCTGCAAACTGAGAGATTTTATATCTGCCAGCGGATGATCCGGGGTCATCAGGGCGCCAATGACGAGGTCCCGGTGAAAGGCAATGGTCAGGGAGGAGGTCTCCGGCGGATCGAATGTGAAGCCGACATCGGCCTCGGCTGACTCCACCTTCTTTGCGGCCTCCTGCGAAGACAGGATCGAGACGTTGACGTGAATGCCCGGATAGCTCTTCCGGAAACTGCTGATGAGAGCAGGAAGGAGGCTGTCCGCAACGCTCTCGACCGTGGCGATGGAAACCGTGCCACGGCGGAGCCCTTTCAGGGCATCGAGTTCGGCAACGGTCCCTTCAAAATCCGAATAGGTGCGGCGGATGTGTGCCAAAAGCAACTCTCCGGCCTGGGACAGTCTGAGACGCCGCCCGACCCGGTCGAAAAGCTGCATTCCGAGCGCTTCTTCCAGCCAGAGGATCTGCCGGTTGACGGCCGAGGAAGCCACATTGAGTTCACGGGAGGCCGCCCGGATCGATCCGGCTTCGGCCGCCGCCAGGAAATAGCGCATGGCCGGGCTATAGAGATTTCTCGACAGATCCTTTGCCCGGCCCGATCGCATGGCGTTGCCTAAGCCTCCGGGGTTGTCAGGGGATCAACACCGTCGTGCCGGTTGTCTTGCGGCTTTCAAGATCAACATGAGCCTGAACCGCATTAGCAAGGCGGTATTCCTGATTGACTTCGATCTTGACGATGCCTTTTGTCACAACATCGAAGAGTTCAGCCGCCGTCGCTTCGAGGTCTTCACGGCTGGCGATGTAGTTGAAAAGGGTGGGACGGGTCGCAAACAGGGATCCCTTCTGAGCCAACAGCGCCAGATTGAAATCGGTTATCGGGCCGGACGACTGGCCGAAGCTGACCCACAGTCCTCGCGGTTTCAGGCAGTCGAGAGATCCGGGATAGGTGTCTTTGCCGACGGAATCATAGACAACATCGCAACCCTTGCCGCCTGTGATCTCCTTGACCCGTTCGACAAAATTCTCCGTCCGGTAGTTGATCATGTGCTGGTAGCCGTGGGCCTTGGCGAGTTCGATCTTTTCTTCAGATCCAGCTGTCCCGATCACGGTGGCACCCAGATGAGCCGCCCATTGACCCGCGATGAGACCGACGCCGCCGGCCGCCGCATGGAAAAGCAATGTGGTCTGCGGTCCGACGCTGAAGGTCTGGCGCAATAGATATTGCGCGGTCATGCCCTTGAGCATCATGCCTGCCGCAGTCTTGTCGTCGATCCCGTCGGGAAGCACCACCAGCCGGTCGGCGGGAACGAGGCGTTCCTGTGAGTAGGCGCCGAGCGGACCGACATAGGCGACCCGATCGCCAGGTTTCAGATGTGTCACACCTTCACCAACGGTCTGGACAATGCCTGCGCCCTCGTTGCCGGGGCTGAAGGGGGTGCCGCTGGGGGCCGGATAAAGCCCCGAGCGAAAATATGTGTCGATGAAGTTCAGACCGACGGCTGTCTGCCGGATACGAACCTCACCCGGTCCGGGGTCTCCAACCTCTGTCTGTTCCCAACGCATGACGTCCGGAGCGCCGGTTTCGTGAACGACGATTGCTTGAACCATTTATTCCTCCGCGGGGCTTCGGCGATTGCGTTTGGCAAGAACATTAATGATTTCAACACCGGCCGAAAAGGCCATCGCAAAATAGATGTAGCCGCGCGGAATGTGGAACCCGAGTCCGTCCGCGATCAGGGCGACGCCGATCAGAAGCAAAAAGGACAAGGCCAGCATCTTGGTGGTCGGATGGGACTTGATGAAGGCGGCAACAGGCCCGGAGGCGACATACATGACGATCATCGCAATTACCACGGCGGCGACCATTACTTCGATATGCTCGGCCATGCCGATGGCCGTGATGATGGAATCGACAGAGAACACCAGATCGATCACGAGGATCTGGGCGATGACGGAGGCAAAGCCTTTTTTCAGGTCACCTTCGCTCTGATCCTCTTCGTCTCCTTCGATTCCCTTATGAATTTCGTGGGTTGCCTTGAAGAGCAGGAATAGTCCCCCTGCGATCAGGATCGCGTCGCGCCAGGAAAAATCCTGTCCGGCCACTGTCAGGATGGGGGCCGTGAGGCCGACGAGCCAGGACAGCACAGCCAGAAGCGCGATGCGGAATAGCAGAGCCAGGGCAAGACCGATCTGTCTGGCCCGGTGGGCGGTGGCTGCAGGCAGACGGGCAACGATGACCGAGATGAAGACAATATTGTCGATCCCGAGCACAATCTCCATGACGGTCAGCGTCACGAGACTTGCCCAGATCTGCGGGTCCGTTACCCAGGCCAGCATGGCAACCTCAAATTTGGCGGAGCTGAAAGAGACTTAGTCGACCCGGTCGAGCAACTGCTGAACCGCGGAGACAGAGAACAGATAAATGCTAGCCGCCGTGAACAGCAGTGCGGCCGGAGCGTTCAGCGCCATACCGTCGAGAATGGCAAGGCCTGCCAATCCCATCCAGAGAAGCGTCACAGGCAGCGTAACGATCCGCCAGCGGCGGACGCGAACGGGATGAACAAAGCGAATGGGTGCAAATGTCAGGGCGCAGCACAAAAGTACCGCAATAATCGTGACACTTTCCGAAGGCGACAGGACCATCAGGCCGAAAATCACCATGTTCCAGCCGGCCGGGAAGCCCTTGAAGGACCCGTCGGGGGTCTTCATGCCGTTGTCGGCGAAATAAAGTGCGCCGGTGAAAACGACCAGTCCGCCGCAGATCCAGTTCCACGGCTGCGAAAGCATGAGGCTCCAGGACAGCGCGAACGCAGGCAGGAAGACGTAGGTCGCATAGTCGATGACAAAGTCGAGCGAGGCACCGGACCATCGCGGCAGGCGTTCTGCAATGTTGAACTTTCTGGCGAGCGGGCCATCGATCCCGTCGACAAAAAAGGCCAGGCCAAGCCAGGCAAACATCTCAGCCCAATTCTCCTGAGCACCGGCAAGAAGGGCAATGAGAGCGATAGGAGCTCCGGATGCTGTCAGGATATGGATCAGAAATAGAGCAGGCTCCGGCGCCTCTTTGCCTGGTGTAATGTCTGTCACGGGGCTTCCTCACTCACAGATCTGGCGCGCTTGCATGTCGCGACTGCGCCTGAGGTTGGTGATGCGACACTACTTTCCAGTGCTCGCGCAGGCGCTCTGGCAATCCTTTATTTCAATCGTATGACAGAGTGAACCGAAAAAACACCCCCGGGCGCAATTCTGCAGATTATGTCAGGTCGCAATGCCCGGCAAAATGAGTGAAATTGCCAGTGCCCCGCCCCAGACGATCAGCACCATGCCGATCACTGCCGGCAAGACGCGGCTCGGGAAGGTTTTCTCAACGGCCATGATGCCGCCGAGTAACGCGATCCAGAGAATGTTCATCAGTCCGACCGCGAACATGACGGTCATGACGGCCCAACAGCAGCCGAGGCAGATGCGGCCCTGTACAAGCCCTTCCCGATATCCGGCAAGAGCGCCTGAACTCTCTCCGGGTTCCGCAAACTGGAATTTAGGATACCAGCACCGCTGCAGACAGGCTCGTTTTGCAGGCAGGAACTGGTAGAGACCCGCCGCCAACAGGACCGATGTCGTCAGCGCAAGGCTTGCAGGTGCCATCATGTCGTTCAGGCCGCCTGCCAGGGTGAGCAGCCATTGTGCAAAGGTGGCAAGCGCCGCATAGCCGAACCAAACCGTCAGGTATCCGAGCGCTGCCATCAGAACCGGAGCGCCAGACCGGATGGCGGATTTTCCCCGGGCCTTGGATTGCGCCGCAAATGCTCTCAGCATGGGAAGGGCCGTCGGCAACATCATCGCCAGCGCCATCATGGCCCACATGAGGAAGATCTTGGCAAGATCAACGAGACTGAGGGCTGCAGCCGGCATTCCAAAGGTGGAACCGGTCGGGAGGCAAAGGACGGCCAATGCTGCGCGTGCGTCCTCGGGTAGACCGTGAAACAGGTTGAATCTGTTGAAGACAACCATGCCCGGACCAGCCTGGCTCATATCCATGACCGGAACCATGTCGGCAACCATGGCAACCAGATAGGTCCAGCCGAAAAGGCAGAGGACAGCGACCGTTACGAGCACCAGCGGCCAGCCACGGCCTGGTTCAGGCGCACGCTCAGCATTTCCCGGCGAGGCCGTCTTTGCGTTCATGTGCGAAACAGTCAATCCGCCGTTCCCTCCATTCGTCCCAAGTCATCCCAAATCATCGCGAAATCATATAAACCCGTTCATCCTCGCCTGATTTGATATTGCTCATTGGCGGCAAAATACTCAAATAAGATGCACAGGTCGACGTTGCCGGGCTGCGTGGTTTCGTCCCGTTGCGATCCCGTCGTGAATAGCCGATCAATAGCCACGGAAATTGCAGAGCCTTTCAGAACATGACGAAGACAAAACACAAGAACCTGTTTGATGTTGCAATCGTTGGCGGTGGCCCTTCCGGGCGGATTGCCGCTCTGATGATTGCGCAGAAGGGATTGTCGACGGCACTGATCGCTCCTCCTTCCGGCAAGAGCGATGGCAGGACGACGGCGCTCTGGCAGAAATCCATAGCCCTGCTGCAGGACATCGGAGTTTGGCCGGAACTTGCCCCAAGTTCCGCTTCACTCAAGAAGATGCGCATGATTGATGACACTGGTCGTTTGATCCGTGCGCCCGAGGTTGTCTTCGACAGTGCCGAACTCGATTTGGAAGAGTTTGGTTTCAATATCTTGAACAGGGAACTTAATTACGTACTTGAGGAAAAATGTGCCAAGCAGGATCGTTTGACGGTATTCGCGGACAGCGTGGACACCGCTTCCTTTTCCGTTGAACTAGCCCACTTGCGCACATCAGGAGGGGATGAAATCCAGACCCGGCTAGTGGTGGCCGCTGACGGCCGCAATTCCCTTCTGCGCCAGACGGCAGGGATCGAGGTCAAACGCTGGTCCTATCCGCAAGAAGCTGTTGTTCTCAATCTGGAGCATCCTCTGCCGCATCAAGGCGTCTCGACCGAGTTCCACACGCCAACAGGCCCGTTCACGCTTGTGCCCCTCCCCGGCCGGCAGTCTTCACTGGTCTGTGTGGAAAGTGCGGAAGGCGCCAAAAAGCTGCGGGACCTGTCAGCAGCAGAATTGGAGCTGGAACTGGAACGCCGGTCCCATTCGATTCTCGGCAAGTTCAAGCTTGCCTCCGAGGTGCAGAGTTTTCCGTTGTCCGGGCTTTCGGCCGAAAGGCTTGTCGATCAGAGATTGGCCTTGATCGGCGAGGCCGCGCATGTCTTCCCTCCCATAGGAGCACAGGGGTTGAACCTTTCTCTTCGTGACATTGCCGATCTCACGGAGATCCTCGCAGGTGCTCACCGAAGACATCAGGATGTCGGCAGTCCCGCCGTCCTGGACGTTTATGAGAAGAGGCGCCTGAAAGACATCCGCACGAGGACCAACGCAGTCGACGCGCTCAACAGGTCTTTGTTGACCGGCTTTCTTCCCGTTCAGCTTGCGCGGGGGGCGGGAATGTATCTGGCCGGAAAGGTCGGACCTTTGCGCCGGCTTCTCATGCGGGAAGGCCTGGAGCCGGGCAGCGGCTTCCTGCTTCACAGGTAGATCGCAATCCTAGGAAACGGCAGGATTTTTCTTGCCTTTTGCGCTGTGATAGGTCAGCGCCATGGTGATCATCTGACGCAATTCCGGTTCGGGAAGCGGCTCCGCAGCCCGAAGATGAACGCTGCGATTTCCGCCGAAGGTCAGATGTGGAAACAGCGCCCGCCATTCCGAGACCAGGGACGACTGGCAACTGACGAATAGGGCGACATCCCCCAGGCCGCTCCGGTCTCGGTCTATTCGGATTGTCGTTCCCGTTTTAGCTCTTTGCGTCAGGTAGCTGGGCTGCCCCCATTTCAAGGTTTCCTGCAACTCGCCGATGTTTTCGTTTTCCCTGGCTGTTTCGAAGATGAGCTTCCTCAGCCGGTACAGTGCCTTTTGTGTCGGCGCGGGATAGTCCGAAAAAAGAGCTGAAACCTCGGTAGGTCCGGTCATGTCGATGCCTTGGCCTTTGAAGCGCGCGCGACGAGCGCGTGCCGGTGTATACCGCTTAGCCGATTTCCAGAAAACCGCTGGTCAGGGCCCAGATGAACGTGGTGACGGTAACAATCGACACGGCCGTTCCGATGAGAACGAAGCTGGAGGCTCGCTGCACGTAGATGCCGTACTGCTGGGCGATGACAAAAACATTGGTCGCAGGCGGCAGGCAGGACATGAGGACTGCGGTCGCGACCCAGCTCGGATCGAATCCTCCCAGCCAGCTCAGCAGAAGAAAGATCAGGATCGGATGCACCACCAGCTTGACGGACAGCACGAGCGGCAACTCGACCGGGATGCGCCCGATCGGGCGAAGGGCAATGCTGACCCCCATGGCAAACAGGGCACAAGGTGCGGCCGCGCTGCTGAGGTAGCGAAGCAATGTATCGATGGCTTGTGGCGGGCGGAATTCGAGCGCTGCCGCCAGTACGCCCGCAATCGTTGCCAGGATGAACGGATGCGTGAAGATCTTGATGCCGATCTGCTTGAGGGTTCCAGCGATTGACTCGTTTTCCGAACCGGCGAGCGCCATCAGCAAGGGTGCGAGGATGAACATCAGGGCATTGTCGAACGCGAGGATCAGCGCGGTCGGCACGGTAGCCTGCTCCCCCAGGACAGCAAGGGTCAGGCCCGGCCCCATGTACCCGACATTGGAATAAGCACCCGCGATGCCGAGAATGGTCGATTCCCCGATATTGCCGCCCGTTGCCATGACGCCTATGCAAAAGGAAATCGCAAAGACGATATAGGTCGTAAACGTCGTGGCGCTGACGAAGGATATATTCGCGAGCTCTTCGAACGGAGTTTCGGAAAGCAGCCGGAAAAACAGCGCGGGAAGCGCCAGATAGACCACGAAGAAGCTCATCCAGCTCAAACCGGATTCAGGCAGGTTCTTGAGCTTTCCGGCCACAAACCCCAGAAGGATCAGTCCGAAAAACGGCAAGGCCAATGTAATGACTTCCAACATGCGACTTCCAGGGTTTCAGGCAGGACTTTCAAATTGATGCGCGGTCTTGGATCCGAAGGCGCTTGCATCTTCTGCCGCGCTTGGATAAGCACGCGTGACTCCCGGGCCAGCTCAATGATCCGCATTCCAATCAGGTCTGAAGCCGCATCGCAAGTGCAGTTTTGTCCGGTCCGGACGGGAGAATGCCATTTCCCTGGAAAGTGGCACCAAACACGAGAGCAACTGTTCTGAATGTCACGTAAGAAAAGACAGCAGAAGTCTCCACGGCTGTTGGCTGCCCAGAATTGGCTCGAAGGGATTGTCCTCAATGCGGCGATCTGGCTGTTTCGTCTGATACCTGTGGATGTTGCCTCCGCTTTCATGGGCTTTTGCTGGCGTAAACTGGCTCCCCTCAATGCGCGGCACAAGCGGGCTCACAGGCACCTGCAAAGAATTTTCCCGGAGTTGGGAGACGAGGAGCGCGAGAAAATCGTTCTCGGCATGTGGGAAAACCTTGGCCGTGTTGCGGCTGAAACATTCCACATCGACCGCTTGCTGAAACAGACCTACCGTTTTGAAGCCGATGCCGACGAGGTGACCGAAGAGGTGCTAAATGGCGGCAAGGCTTGCCTGTTTGTTTCGATGCACAGCGCGAACTGGGAACTTTGCGTTCAACCTGCTGTCACCAGGGGGCTCGACATCACCGGGGTTTACCAGGCTCTCCGCAATCCGGAAGCCGACAAGGCTCTCAGAGCGTTGCGCAAGGATCTGTACCGGGGAGGCCTGCTGTCGAAAAGTCATCAGACCGCCCGCAAGATCCTTTCCACACTGAAGAACGGCGGCGTTGTCGCCATGATGGGTGACCTTAGGGAAAGTCGCGGCATTCAAGTCCCCTTTTTCGGCCAGTTGGCCTATGCCAATCCGGTGCCGGCTTCCCTCGCCCGCTCCTGTGACGTTCCCATCGTTCTCGGGCGGGTTATCCGCAAGAACGGCGTTCAGTTCCGTGTGGAAGGCCGTGCGATCACCGTGCCTCGTACGGATGACCGTCAGGCCGACATCGAGTCGGCGACAGCCCAGATACATGCCGTTTTCGAAGGCTGGATCCGGGAGCATCCCGAACAGTGGATGTGGATCCACAAAAAGTGGGCGCCGCCGGGCAAGAATGCCGCCGAGAAACATGCGCGCAAGGCATCCGTTTCCAGATTGGACAATCCGTAGAAGTCTTCTTTCCTTTCACCTTTCGGGGGATGGTTGCAGCGCAGCATTAGCGCTATAGCTAGACTCAAAGAGGTGGAGGACAGCAGTTACATGAAGACCCCTAACGCATTCTACAAGCCACTCGCCATCGGTGCGCCTGTTCCCAACCGTGAACAGCCGGTGGCCCTGGAACGCATGATCCATTTCGTTCCGCCGCATATTGAAAAAATGCGGGCTAAAGTGCCGGACCTGATCCGGAAGGTGGATGTGGTGCTCGGCAACCTTGAAGACGCCATCCCGGCCGATGCCAAAACGGACGCCCGGCGCGGATTTATCCAAATGGCGCAGGAGAACGAGTTCGGCGCGACCGGCCTGTGGACCCGGGTCAACTGCCTCAACAGTCCGTGGTTCCTGGACGATCTTCTGGAGATCGTTCCCGCCGTCGGCGACAAGCTGGATGTCGTCATGCTGCCGAAGGTCGAAGGTCCCTGGGACATTCACTACCTCGCCCAGTTGCTGGCACAGCTGGAGGCCAAATCGGGACTTGCCAAGCCGATCATGATCCATGCGATCCTGGAAACGGCGGAAGGCGTCAAGAACGTCGAGGAAATTGCGGCTTCCAGCCCGCGCATGCACGGCATGAGCCTAGGTCCTGCCGATCTTGCCGCCTCAAGAGGGATGAAAACGACCCGTGTCGGTGGCGGACACCCGGATTATGCCGTTTTGTCGGACGCCTCTGAAACGGGCGGACGTACGGCGTATCAGCAGGACCTCTGGCACTATACGGTCGGCAAGATGGTCGACGCCTGCCTCTCTTACGGTTTGAAACCCTTTTACGGTCCGTTCGGTGATTTTTCCGACACCGCTGCCTGCGAAAGCCAGTTCCGGAATGCCTTCCTCATGGGGTGCCTTGGGGCGTGGTCGCTGCATCCGACGCAGATAGACATCGCCAAGCGCGTGTTTTCTCCCGATCCGGACGAAGTCGCTTTTGCCAAGAAGATCCTGGAAGCAATGCCCGACGGGACCGGCGCCGTGATGATCGACGGCAAGATGCAGGACGATGCGACCTGGAAGCAGGCCAAGGTCATCGTCGACCTGGCAAGGCTCGTGGCTACGAAAGACGCTGAGCTTGCCGCGCTCTACGGTCTTTAGGAATTCGCAAGGCCCGTGCTGTAGGGTTTAATGTTACAATACTTGCAAGCAGGCTGCCGACGCGGTATCCCCGCATTGCATGCAGTATCGGACGAGTAACCATGCGTACGGCAAAATTCAGAATTGGCCAGGTTGTCCGGCATCGGATCTACCCTTTCCGGGGCGTGATATTCGATGTCGACCCGACCTTCAGCAACACCGAAGAA
Organism: Roseibium sp.; assembly: GCF_050301095.1. Lineage (GTDB taxonomy): Bacteria > Pseudomonadota > Alphaproteobacteria > Rhizobiales > Stappiaceae > Roseibium. The sequence goes on along the minus strand of NZ_JBNKYW010000030.1, from coordinate 10,696 downwards.
TGGTGGAACGCAATTCCCGAGGAAGTGCGTCCGCTGCGCGATCAGCCGTTCTATCATCTCCTCGCGGAAAATGAGGAAACTGAATATGTCGCCTATGTCAGCGAGCAGAACCTTGAGCCTGACATGACCGGAGAGCCGGTTCGCCATCCGCAGGTGGATGAGATTTTCGAGGAACAGACAGACGGCTCCTACGTACCGCGCAGCGTCGAAATACACTGACTGGCCGCGCGCCGTTCACCCGTTCAAAAAAATAAAGGCCGGAACGATCGTTCCGGCCTTTTTACTTTTTCGCTTTTGAACCTTACTGGCTCTTGTTCTGAGCGTCGATCAGCTTCTGACGAGCTTCGTCAGCCCGCTTCTGCAATTCGCTCTTCAATTCTTCCTGGCGCTTCTGCAACTCGGCAATGTCCATCGGTTCACCGTCGTAGACCTTGGTGAAGCCGATCAGGGTCATCTTGAAAACGATTTCCTTGGCCTGCTGGTTGAACGGTACAACAAGCATTTCGCCGCCCTGCTTCATCGCGTTGATGAAGGTGTCGTCAATCGCAAGTTCGGCGTAGCAGGCATTGGGAGCGCAGATGCGGTATTTGGCCTGGACCGGTTTGCTGTCATCGATGCGGATGCCCACGCCCGGCTGGATCAACACGCCGGTCGGCACTGCGACAATCAATTTCTTGCGCGCTTCGCCTTCGATTTCCTGAATCGCAATGTTGCTCAGGAACTGGCCGGTATTGGTGCGCAGCTCAATCGAAATGAAGCAGATTTCCTTCTTTGTTTCCGGATTGGTGTTACACGCCTTCGTCCAAGGGCTCTTTTCTTCCTGGGCGATTGCGGGAGCACCAGCAAAAGAAGACAGCGCCACGAACGCGCCCACAGCACATCCGAACAATCCTCTTTTCAAAACTCTCTTCATCGAAACGTCCTCAATCGTGCGTGTGCGAAACTTTCGCGTTGTTCTGATGCATTCCGGAACCAACCGCAAGGCCCGTCAGAACTTTCGAACCGTGAAATGTTGGTAACGCACTTAATTTGGGCAAGAGGGTGACCGATTTGCAACGGAGCGCGTTTCGGCAATTGAAAACTGAATATCTCTGTGTTTCTGACTTGCCGCAGGCGCACCCTTACGATCCCTGTGATACGCTAAACGGCGAGAATCAACAGTGTGTTGGGCATTGGTTATGCGTTTTTTCAAAATTTCCGATTTGTTTTTTCACGGCAGCAGAATGATCTGTGCTGCCGCGGCGGCCTCATTTATTCTTTCGGCGTCTGGCGTGTCCTCAACAGCCCTCGCAGAGGACGAAGTTGAGTGGACCCACGCCATATCGATGCACGGCACCCCGGCGCTCGAGCCCGATCAACCGTTTCCCTATGCCAATCCCGACGCCCCGAAAGGCGGAACGATTACACTCGGCGTTCAAGGTACATTCGACAGTTTGAATTCGTTTATCGTTCAGGGGGGCTGGACGTCCGCTCGCGGTATGCGCGAACGCGAATTTGGCAACAATATCCTGGAAAGCCTGATGGTCAGGTCCTATGCCGAACCGTTTTCGCTTTATGGGTTGCTTGCACAGCGCGTGCGTATGCCGGACAGCCGGGAATGGATTGAATTCGAACTCAACCCGGACGCCCGGTTTTCCGACGGCTCTCCGGTAACAGTTGATGATGTCATTTTTTCCCTCGAAGTCATCCGGGACAAGGGCCGGCCGCCCTATCGGAACTGGTATGCGGCTATCAAGGAAAAGGTGGTGACAGCGCCAAACCGGTTGAAACTGGTTTTCGAGAACGGTGAAAACCGGGAGCTGCCGCTGCTCATCTCGCTCGCACCGATTTTCTCCAAGAAACACACCGACGCTGAAAACTTCGACAAGTCCACACTGACGCCGCCTGTCGGATCGGGTCCCTATACATTCAAGACCATAGAGCCGGGTCGGCTGGTCGTTTACGAGAAGAACCCGGACTATTGGGCCAGGGATCTTCCGGTCAAGGCCGGATTCGACAATTTCGACGAAATTCGTATCGAATACTTCCGGGACGAAACGACCTTGCAGGAAGCCTTCAAGAAAGGGTTGATCAACACCCTGCAATTCAGGGACCCGGCCAGATGGGCAACCGGCCTTGACTTTCCGGCCGTTCAGAACGGCGACGTGGTCAAGATGGAAATCCCGCTCGGCATTCCCGCCGCCATGCAAGGTATTGCCTTCAACACCCGCCGGGACCAGTTTTCCGACAGAAACGTGCGCAAGGCTTTGCGCATGCTGTTCGACTTCGAATGGGTAAACCGGAACCTCTACTACGGCCTCTATACGCGGACAGCCGGCTATTGGGATAACTCGGAACTATCGTCCATCGGCCGGCCTGCCAGTGACAGGGAGCGGGAATACCTGGCCCCCTTCCCGGATGCTGTCGATCCCGATGTGATGGATGGAAGCTGGCGTCCGACCAATGCCGACGGGTCCGGCCGGGACCGCAAGGTATTGCGTACCGCGCTCGATGAGTTTGCGAAGGCCGGTTACAGCCTTAAGGACAGGAAGCTCGTGCATGGGGCAAGCGGGAAGCCGCTGTCCTTCGAGATCCTGGCCAAGAACGAGGACGAGGAAAAGCTGGCCCTTGCCTATATCCGCACGCTCGAACTTCTTGGCATCGAGGCCTCCGTGAGAAGCGTCGATCCTTCCCAGTTCGAGGATCGCCGGACCAAGCGCGATTTCGATATGGTGTTCAACACCTGGTATGCTTCATTGTCGCCGGGCGCCGAGCAATATGGCCGCTGGTCGACCAAGGCTGCGGACACCGAAGGTTCGTTCAACTTTGTCGGCGCGAAAGAGCCGGCCATTGATGCCTTGATCGACAAGATCGTCGGAGCCCGCAGCCGTGAAGAATTCGTCGACGCCGTGCGGGCATTCGACCGTGTGCTCATTTCAGGAGCCTTCGCCGTGCCGCTCTATCACGTTGCGGACGACTGGGTCGCACGCTGGCAGCAGGTGGTGCCGACCAAGCAGTTTCCCCTTTACGGGCATGAATACGACACCTGGTGGGCTGCATCGGCCCAATAATCGGACCTATGGACGTAGGAAAAGATGAAAGTCACGAAAGAAGATCTTTCCAAGGAGTATCATGATAGCGGGGCCTGGTCCGACGTGCCGCTTGACGAACTTCTGCGCAGAACGGCAAGCGAACATCCCGACCGGCTGGCCTTGGTGGATGCGCCGGACAGGGAAACCTGGACCGGCGGCGTCCCTCGAAAGCTGACTTACGCGGAAGCGGACAAGGAAATCGACAGGCTGGCGGCTTTCTACAAGACGGTCGGCCTCACCGCGGACCATGTCATTGGCGTGCAGGCTCCCAATACGGTCGACACGGTGATTGCGATCCTGGCCGCTTTGCGGGCCGACCTCATCGTGTCTCCTCTGCCCCTGCACTGGCGTCAGAAGAATGTTCTGGAAGCGTTGAATTCGATCGGCGCCAAAGGTTTCATCGCTGCCGACAGGGTTGAAACCCGCGACGTCGGCAGCGCCGCGCGTGATGTCGCCGCGGATCTTTTCTCCCTGCGGTTCGTGTTCGGACTTGGCAAAGATATTCCCGACGGTCTTATCGAACTGGGGCCGATGCTGAAGGAGATGGGAGACGAATTCGAATTTGTCCCCGGAGACCGGCCGGATCCCGCCGACCACACGGCGACGATCTGCTGGAGCCGCAGTGGTGAAGAAAACCTGCCGGTTACCCGTTGCCACAACCATTGGCTGGCCGCCGCGCAAATGGTCGTGCACGAGGCGCACATCAAGGAGGCGAGCTCAATTCTGGTCCCCTACTCCTTGAGCGGGTTGACCGGACTGGGCGGTGGTCTAGTGCCCTGGCTTCAAACCGGAAGCACGCTGCATCTGCATCATCCCACGTCGCTCGCCAATCTTGCCGCACATGCAAATGAAGTCGGCGCGGATGTGGTGATGACACCGGGGCCGCTCGCTCAGTCGCTCGACAGGCAGCTGTCCGACACCAAGACGACCATCCTGGCGGCCTGGAACATCTCCGCGCCGCATCCTGCCACGTTTGTTGCGCGGCGGCGGCTCGTCGATCTTCATGTTGCGGATGAATTCGCGCTTGTCGCCAACGCGCGAGGGCCCTCGGCCAAGATGAAGGCGACCGCGCTGGGAAAGTATAGCGGGCCGAACGGGTGCGAAAGCGGGCCAGCCCTTCTGGAAATCGAAGTGACCGGAGATATTGACGAACAAACCCCTTCCCTCCTGGTAAAGGGGCCAATGGTGCCGGAAATAGGATGGCACACGGTCAACGGCGAACAGCGTCGCGTCCGTTGGGAAGGAACGGGTTTCCTGAATACCAACATCAAGGTCGAAATGACGGACGGTGGTATCATGGGGTTCGGCATTCCGGGGCTCTATGCTCTCGGAACCGGCAATCTGGAAACCGTTGACCTCGTCTATTCAAAACATGAAGGTATCAGGGAAGCTGCCGCCTTTATCGTTGAGGACCCGGTCCTTGGAGCGCGAATGTATGCCGCACTTGTTCCGGAGCCGGGGCATGTTCCCGATGCAGGTGCCTTCTTTGCCTATCTGGATGCCGAGGGCGTAGACCTTGCCAAGATCCCCCATCGCGTGCTGATCTTGCAGTCTCTGCCACGAAATGCGGATGGGACAATATTCCGTGAACGACTGACGATGCGGACACAGCGGGTACCTGCCGCCGTAGCTTAGGTAGGAATGAGGAATGGATCTGGAAACTTCGCTGTCCTGGCGCGGACCTTACTGGTATGCGGGGCGCCGCCCGCAGCGAAGCAGTAGTGGTGACAGTCCGGAGGACCTTGATGTCGCCCTTCTGAAGATGTTCGAACGGGGCAGCCGCCTGCCGACGGCGCTACCTGCGGCAATTGTTGTGGATGTCGACTGCCTGAAGGATACCCGGTACGAAAGTTTCTTCGACTGGCTGCTGCCTCAGATCGGCGAGCTGGCCTGTGAAGTTCCCTTCTACGTCCTTACGGGAAGCGAAGATTCTTTACCCGAGGGACTTCAGGCGACTGCCATCATCGACCGGGTGGTTCCCGACGACATACTCCTGATGCTGATCTGCATTCATCAACGCGCCTTGTTGCGGTCGGAGGAAGCGCAGTTACGCCGGCGTATTTTTGGCCGTATACCAGGCTTTGGTTCGGCTCCGCATCACTCCGGGACCAGCAGTCTTCTGGTTGTCGGCCTGAGCGGCCGTTTTTTGGAGTGGCAGGACGCCATCGACCAGAAATTCGAAGTCGTTGGTGCCTTCGACGGCAATATGGCCGTCGAATTCATGTCTCAACGTGCTTTCGATGCGGTTGTCATCGATGCTCCGTTTTTCGACGCCATCGATTATATGCAGCAAATCCGCAGGGATGCCCGGTTCGCGGGGTTGCCTGTCCTGGCAGTCTGTGAAAGCGAAGAAGATCCGGTCAGCCTTTTCCGGAATGGCGCCTCGGACGTTCTGGCAGGTGAACACCGCAAGGAGACCTTGTCCAGCCGCCTGACGTGCGCAATACGTTTCGGAAAGCGCCGCAGATTGACGGACAGAATCCTGGCGGAAAGTCATCTGTGGCTGCAGCAGCGGATCAACGACGGTGGCCTGGATATCGAACATTACTCCAACTATCTTGAATCCTGCAGCAATGCGCTTGCCCTTCGCGGCCTGGACCTTTGGGAGATGCGGCTCGAGCCGGAGAATTTCGGATTTTCCGTGACGACCGTGGAGGACCTGAACGATCTCAACGCCACACTCCTTTCGATCGCGGATGCGACAAGCCGGGACGAGGATTTCGTGTGTCTGATCAAGGGTATCGGACCAGTAGCGGTTTTGAAGAACGAAGCGGGCATACCCCGCTTGCAAAAGCGCATCAATGCGATCCTCAGTCACACAGTTTTGTAACCCTTGAACCCTGCCTTTTCCTTGCCATCAAGACCGGTTTGGATGGAGACTTCAGATTATGCGAAGCCTTCTTTTTGAACAGGAATTGACATGACAGAAACAGCCCCGATGACCGTCGATATCGTCTCCGATGTGATGTGTCCGTGGTGTTTCATCGGCAAGCGGCGGTTGGAAGCCGCGCTCCGCCAGGTGCCCCAAATTGACGTTCTGATACGTTGGCATCCGTTTCAGCTTGATGCCACCCTGCCAATGACGGGCAAGGACCGGCAGCAATATCTCAACGATAAATTCGGAGGGCCGGACCAGGCCCGAAGCGTCTATGACCAGATCAGGGCGGCGGGATTGCAGGAAGGCATCAAGTTCGCGTTTGATGCCATCAGGCTTTCGCCGAACACGCTCGACTGCCACAGGCTGATCCTGTGGTCACAGGCCGACGGATTGCAGAACGAAGTCGTTGAACGTCTGTTCCAGGCCTATTTTCTGAACGGCGAGGACCTGACGAAAACGGAGACACTGGTCAGGATCTCGCGGGAGGCAGGCATGCAGGCGGATCTGGTCGAGGCGTTGCTTGCCACCGACACGGATCTCGACAAGGTAGAGGCGCAGATCGAAAGCGCCCAGAGTTCCGGCATCACCGGCGTGCCTTGTTTCATCATCGACAACCGGTTTGTTCTGGCGGGGGCCGAAAAGCCAGAGACCATCGCGGCCGCGCTGCTTCACGCGGAAGAAACCAGGAGCAATCCCGAGGTGGTTGCTGTCAATTGACCGAATACGCCTGCTGAAATGAAAAGCCCCGCGCGCAGCGGGGCTTTTTTTGTTTCGTTCCTGGGGTGGGATCAGCCCCTCAGAATGGAGCGGCCGGCATAAGTGGCCTGCAGACCCAGTTCCTCTTCGATCCGGATCAGTTGGTTGTACTTGGCCAACCGGTCAGAGCGGGCAAGCGAGCCGGTCTTGATCTGACCGCAGTTGGTGGCAACCGCAAGATCCGCGATTGTGGAATCTTCCGTTTCGCCCGACCGGTGGGACATGACAGCCGTGTAGGCGGCCTTGTGCGCAGTTTCGACGGCGTCGAGGGTTTCGGACAGGGTGCCGATCTGGTTGACCTTGATCAGGATGGAATTGGCAACACCAAGGTCGATGCCCTTGCGCAGACGTTCGGAATTGGTCACGAACAGGTCGTCACCGACCAGCTGACACTTGTTGCCGACAAGCTCGGTGGTTGCTTTCCAACCGTCCCAGTCGTCTTCCGCAAGGCCGTCCTCGATGGAGATGATCGGGTAGCGGGAAACCAGGTCGTCCAGGTATTTGGCCATTTCTTCCGGCGCCAGGGTCTTGCCTTCGCCTTCAAGAACATATTTGCCGTCCTTGAAGAATTCGGTCGACGCGGCATCCAACGCCAGGAAGATATCTTCACCCGGCTTGTACCCGGCGGTTTCGATCGCCTTCATCACGAAGCCGATGGCTGCGTCTGTCGATTCAAGGTTCGGCGCAAAACCGCCTTCGTCGCCGACGTTGGTGTTGTGACCGGCTGCGTTCAGCGCCTTTTTCAGCGTATGAAATACTTCAGAGCCCATGCGTACCGCGTCGGAAATCGACTCGGCGCCGACCGGCATGATCATGAATTCCTGGAAGTCGATCGGGTTGTCTGCATGCGCGCCACCATTGATGATGTTCATCATCGGAACCGGCAGCGTGCGGGCGGACGTGCCGCCGACATAACGGTAGAGCGGCAGGCCGGAGGCCTGGGCTGCGGCACGTGCGACCGCAAGGGACGCGCCCAGAATGGCATTGGCGCCGAGACGCGCCTTGTTGGGAGTTCCGTCGAGGTCGATCATGGCCTGATCGATCTGCAGCTGGTCTTCCGCGTCGAGACCGCCGATGGTCTCAAAGATTTCGCCATTGACGGCATCGACGGCCTTCTGAACGCCCTTGCCCATGTAACGATCGCCGCCATCGCGCAGTTCGACGGCTTCATGCGCGCCCGTGGACGCACCGGACGGAACGGCCGCACGGCCGAAGGAGCCATCTTCCAGGAATACGTCGACTTCAACGGTCGGATTACCACGGCTGTCGAAAATCTGACGGCCGACGACATCGATAATGGCGGTCATGGAAAGAACTCCTTCGTCGCATGAACCTGAACTGACAGGGGCCGGACAATCGTCCGGACCATTGGAAGAGCCGGGAGGTGGCTCGATTGCAGGAGCGTATGCTCCACAAAAGAAAGCCGCACTTTCGCGCGGCTTCTAGACTATTTGGCTGCAGCAGCCGGCGATTTCACGACCTCGTCGAGAGCCTTGAGCTGTTTCAGAAGGCCTTCCAGGTCCTTGAAGGGAACCATGTTAGGGCCATCGGAGGGGGCTGCGTCAGGATCGGGGTGGGTTTCGATGAAGAGACCGGCAACGCCGACGGCAACGGCTGCGCGAGCCAGGACCGGAACCATGGTGCGGTCGCCTCCGGTCGAGGCGCCCTGCCCTCCGGGCTGCTGAACAGAATGAGTTGCATCAAAAACGACCGGTGCACCGGTCTGGGCCATGATCGGAAGGGAACGCATGTCACTGACAAGGGTGTTGTAGCCGAAGCTTGCGCCGCGTTCGGTCAGCAGGACATTCGGATTGCCGGAATCCGTCACTTTGCGAAGGACGTTCTTCATGTCCCAGGGAGCAAGAAACTGCCCTTTCTTGATGTTGACGGCCTTTCCGGTTTTTGCGGCGGCCACCAACAAGTCTGTCTGGCGGCAAAGGAAAGCCGGGATCTGGAGAAGATCAACGACCTCGCCAACCGGTGCACATTGCTCCGGCGCGTGAACGTCCGTCACGACAGGCATGCCGAAGGTCTCCTTGATCTCGGCGAAAATCGGCAAGGCCTCAGCCATGCCAAGGCCGCGACCACCTGCCAGGGAAGTCCGATTTGCCTTGTCGAAAGACGTCTTGAAGACAGTCGCGATGCCGAGTCGCTCCGTCACGTCCTTGATGAAAGCCGCGCATTCCAACGCATGCTCCCGGCTTTCAAGGGCACAAGGACCAGCAATGAGGCTGAAGGCCGCATTGTTGTTGAAGGTTACATTCCCAACGGAAACAGTGCGGTTTGCTTCGGTCATCTCTCACCAGTCAATTGAGCGGCCATCTGCTTCCGATGCCAGGCTCCGGCAACAGGTGGGTCTCTTCAGGAAAATTTGCGTGTTCCATAGCGTTCTTTTGGTCTGCCCGCAATATCAGGCAGGCACATGGCAGCTCGGAATTAAATCGATTAAATACTCAACCTGTCCGGATGGAGCGTGCTATGTACCGGGTTGCGGATGATTTGTGCCGGCAATTCGGGCTACTGGTGCTGACGATAGCTGTCGGCTTCCAGGTAAGGACTTGAAGTTTTCGAAAAGGAGCTTTAGGCCTTCTGCCGCCGCTTTGATAACCACGTCTTTATTATCTTGGTCCGTTATCGAGGGCCAGAGAATTCGTTTTCAGAACAGAACGGACACTGGAACGCCCACATGAACAAACCTATCAGAAAAGCCGTGTTGCCAGTTGCAGGTCTTGGAACCCGTTTCCTGCCGGCTACGAAGGCAGTTCCGAAGGAAATGCTGACCATCGTGGACAGGCCGATCATTCAGTATGTTGTCGATGAGGCCCGGGCCGCCGGCATTGAGCACATTGTCTTCGTAACCGGCCGGAACAAGCAGGTTATCGAGGACCATTTCGACATGGCCTACGAGCTGGAGGATACGCTCAGGGCCAGAAACAAGGTGGCCGCGCTCGAACTTCTGGAGAAACATCGGCCGCAGCCAGGTTCAACCAGTTTCACACGCCAGCAGGCTCCTCTCGGCCTCGGGCATGCGATCTGGTGCGCCCGCGACATTATCGGCAACGATCCTTTTGCAATCCTGCTGCCGGACATGATCATCAAATCCAAGGTGAGTTGCCTGAAGCAGATGGTCGATCTCTACGAGAATGTAGGCGGCAACATCATTGCCGTGGAAGAGGTCCCGGAAGACGAAACCCACAATTACGGAATTGTGGAGATCGAGGAAGAGATCAACGAGACTGCCGCCCGGATTTCCAACATGGTCGAGAAGCCTGCCCCGGGAACCGCACCGTCCAACCTGATGATTACCGGGCGCTATATTCTGCAGCCTGAAATCTTCGATCTGCTCGGCAAGCACAACAAGGGGGCCGGCGACGAGATACAGCTGACCGACAGCATGCTTGCCCTGATGAAGGATCAGTCTTTCGCTTCTCTCAAGTTCGAGGGCCAAAGTTATGATTGCGGCAGCAAGCTCGGCTTCCTCAGCGCAAATATCGCTTTTGGCATGGACGATCCGAAGCTTGCGCAACAGCTCGTCCCCTTCATGGAAGATGTGATCAAGCAACCACTGGCTGCCGAATAACAGCTGGTGAGTTCGCGCAAGGCTTGAAATCAGGCCGAAGAACCGATTAGGAGTGGGCCGGTCCGATCACAAGGGGCCGGCCCTTCCCTTTCCAGGAATACCCATGTCCGCAGATATCCCTCAATTGAAACTCGCCGTGCTCGGTCTCGGTTATGTCGGTCTGCCGGTGGCAGCCGCATTTGCAGCCAGGGGCTTCGATGTCGTCGGCTTCGACATCAGCGAGCGGCGCCTTGCGGAGTTGAACGAAGGAACGGACAGCACAGCCTCGGTCGTCCGTGAGGACCTTTTGCACCCGTCCTTGCGCTTTAGCGGCGACGAAAAGGCCTTGCGCGACCGCGACGTCCTCATTGTTGCGGTTCCGACACCCGTCGATCAGGCCAAGCGCCCGGACCTGACCCCTTTCGAGAGTGC
>NZ_JBNKYW010000029.1:0-33273 GCF_050301095.1 Roseibium sp. | reverse complement strand
ACGAGGAGATTGCGCTGGCGAGCATCAAGCTCATCGAAATACACCGGGAGGACATCGAATCCCTGCCGAAACTGATGGCATTGATCCGCTCCGCTCCCTACCGCTTCATCATTTTCTGCGACGACCTGAGTTTCGACCATGACGACACGTCGTACAAATCCCTGAAGGCGGTGCTGGAGGGCGGTATCGAAGGGCGTCCGTCCAACGTGATCTTCTACGCCACGTCGAACCGCCGCCATCTTCTGCCGCGCGACATGATCGAGAACGAACGGTCCACGGCCATCAACCCGGCGGAGGCCGTTGAGGAAAAGGTGTCGCTCTCCGACCGCTTCGGTCTCTGGCTCGGCTTCCACAAGTGCAGCCAGGACGATTATCTCGACATGGTGCGCGGGTATGCAAAGCACTTCGAGCTCGAAATTGCGGAAGAGGACCTGCGGGCCAAGGCGCTGGAATGGGCGACAACGCGCGGCAGCCGCTCCGGCCGCGTTGCCTATCAGTTCATTCAGGACATGGCCGGACGGCTTGGCAAGGCTTTGGACTGACCCAAAGCAGAAAAACCCAGCAAAGACCGGGTTTTCGCTTAATTCTTGACCGTCCTCAGCGCTTTGGCAGATGGTTGAGCGGATCGACCGGCTTGTTGCCTTGGCGCAGCTCGAAGTGGACCTGCGGTTGCGTCACCGATCCTGTCGCCCCTGCCAGGCTGATCACATCGCCTCTACGAACCTTGTCGCCGCGCTTGACTTTCAGTTCGCTGTTGTGGGCATAGGCGGTAACCCAGCCCTCACTGTGCCGCAGCAGGATCAGGTTGCCGTAACCTTTCAGCTCGTTGCCGGCATAGATCACCGTACCGGAATCGGCCGCCTTGACCGGCGTTCCTTCCGGAACCGCCAGATTGACACCTTCGTTCCTGCCACCGCCGGGCTTGGCTCCGAAATCGGAAATGATGCGTCCGCGAACCGGCCACCGGAAGCTTTCCGTCGCCGCATCCGTATCCGGCTGGACGCTTGCGACGATTGCCGGCGTCTTGATCGGTTCTGTCGGCCGAGCTTCGTTTGTTTTTGCCGGTTCAGGAAGACCGTTCTTTACGACGTTTCCAGACGGTGCTGCCGTCACTGCCGGTGCTGCAGCCGTTTTGCCTGACGGCTGACGGCGGGGCGAAGGTACGTTCTCATCGGATGCCGGGGCAATGGAAGCCGTCGTCAACGACTGCCCCGCCCCTCCAGGCTTGCGCTTCGGGCGAACATCGACTTTCGCAAGCTTGACATTCGCGACCTTGGCGGTGCCGGTGCTGATCTCGGCAAAACTCGGCTGGCCAGCCGGTTTCCGGTCCGGAGAAGGTGTGGACTGGGATTGAACGGGCACGGATCCGGTTACAATTGTTGAATTGCGGCCGGATGACGGCAATTTCACACGGCCCGTCTCACCTTCCGTCGCGCTGGAGTAGCCATTGTTGTCCGCATAAACATACGTCGGGACAATAAGCGTCTGTCCCGGACGTATAGCGTTGGGATCGCCGATTCCGTTGACTGACGCCAGTGCCTGTACCGGAACCCCATAGCGGCGCGCCACCGTGTTCAGGCTATCTCCCTGACGAACCTTGACCTGTGTGCCGCCCGCGGCGGTCCACCCTCTCCAGTTCGACCCGCGGCTGGAACCCGACACTTCAGGCGCGGGTGCCGTTGCAACGGGTGTTGTTCTGGCAGGCGCCGCTGCCGTTTTGCCGGGAGCCGGCAATGGCGCGGACTGAATGGACGATTTCCGCGAGATCGAACCGGTCGCCGCCGGCGCTGAGGAATCCTGCGGCAAGCCGGCGACGGTTCCACCCGGGCCGTTTGCTATATCCTCATAACTCGGCTGAGCGGGCGCCCCATTTATGATATCGCGCTGGTTGCTGGTATTGCTCGTGTAATAGTCGGCTGGCGATCCGAACCGTTCGACGGCGCCGGAACACCCTGCGAGGGAGACTGCCACCAAGGAGATGGTTGCTGCTTTGCTCAGGAGATCCCTGCGGAGGGTACGCGTCCGCTTTTTCATCGACATTACTCTAACCGCTGACAATGGCTGTTATGGTTAAGAGTAGACGTCAGTAAGGTTTATAAAGGCTAAAGACCCGCGCAGGTTTCCCTGAAATTCTCAATAAACCCAACAAGCCGGGGCGAAAACAGGACGAATGATGCGGAGCGTATGGTAAATTTGCGCGATCGCCGCAATTGAGAATCGGGAATGACCAAAGCCCCTGACGCGCCGACTAACAAGAACTCTACAATTTCTTGGCAAGGCCGGGCTGCATCATCACGGTTCGAATCGTAATGAGATTTTCAGCGGTCATGACACTTTCCGACTTCTGGAAGCGGATCAGGGACTGGGGTTCCCTGGCCTTGCCGAGCGGTGCGATCAGCAGACCTCCCGGTTTCAACTGTTGAACCCAGGCATCCGGAACGGCCTCTACGGCTGCGGTGACGACGATTCTGTCGTATGGCCCCTTCTGCTTGAAGCCCGCCAGACCGTCCATCTGCCTCGCCTTGACGTTTTCAAGCTTGAGGGCAGCGAAACGTTGAGATGCCAGCTTGGTCAATGTCGCAAAGCGGTCGAGTGTTTCAATCCTGTCCGCCAGATGCGCAAGCACCGCCGCCTGATAGCCGGATCCGGTTCCGATCTCCAGAACGGAGTGCTCCGGAGAAATATCAAGCGCCTGCAAGGTGAAGGCTACAAGGGATGGCGCGGATACTGTCTGTCCGCACTCGATCGGCAATGCCGCGTCTTCATAGGCCAGCCCATGATGACGCGCCGACAGGAAAAGTCGTCTCGGGACGCGTTCAATCGCCGACAATACATTCCTTGCACCTACACCGCGGCGTCTGAGGCCAAGCACGAAGGCTGCGCGCGCCTCAGCCTCATTTGGCAAAGGTAACGGTGTTGATCCGTGCTCTGTGCCGGGCTTCTGGCCGGCCATGTCTTGCTCCAGGTCTCGGCTCTACTGCAACACCCCTGCCAGGCGATTCACCAGGTCATGGGCCGTAAGATCTATGCGTAACGGTGAAACCGAAACATATCCATCGGCAATTGCCTGAAGGTCGGAATTTTCGTGAACCGATTTGCCACGGTCCTGAAACCTGAGCCAGAAATACGGGAAACCGCGGCCGTCCTTGCGCTCGTCTATGAACAGACCGCTCTGTTCATGGTGTCCCTGGACGGTAACCTTCAGACCCTTGACCGCCTCCGCGGCACAGGCCGGAAAATTGACGTTAAAAAGGGTGTAGGGCCGCATCTCGAAGTCGATCAGCTTGCGGAACAACTCTGGCGCATGGGCTTCCGCGGTCGAATAGTCCGGTTCGGCCGGTGCGTTCCAGTCATAGGCCTGGGAAACGGCGATGGAGCGAATACCGAGAATTGCAGCTTCCATCGCGCCTGCAACAGTTCCTGAATAAGTCACGTCCTCCGCCAGATTCTGCCCACGGTTGATGCCGGACAGAACCAGATCCGGCAGTCCTGGCAGCACCTTGCGCACTCCCATGATGACGCAATCCGTCGGTGTGCCCTTGAGCGCAAAATGACGGTCGTCGAGCGAACGCAGGCGCAGCGGGTCGCTCAGGGTCAGAGAATGGGCGACACCACTTTGATCTGTCTCAGGCGCGATGACCCAGACATCGTCGGACAAGGTCCGCGCGATCCGCTCCAGGGCAGCAAGCCCGGGTGAATGAATGCCATCGTCATTGGTGATCAAAATTCGCATCGGAACTCCATCAACTCGCTTTTTCTACTTCAACCGGAACCTTAAAAGGGTGGCAGGGCTTAAACCTGCCACCCTCGTATAGGGTACCCCTTGACGCTGCTGTCAGCCGATCTTTTCCAGTCCGCCCATGTAAGGACGCAGCACCTCCGGCACCGTGATCGTGCCGTCGCCGTTCTGATAGTTTTCCAGCACCGCGATCAGCGCGCGGCCAACGGCAATGCCGGAGCCATTGAGTGTGTGCACATGAACGGTCTGCTTCGACCCGGCAGGACGATAGCGTGCGTTCATGCGGCGCGCCTGGAAGTCGCCGCAGACCGAACAGGAGGATATCTCGCGATATGTGTCCTGTCCCGGAAGCCAGACTTCAATGTCGTAGGTCTTGCGTGCCCCGAAACCCATATCGCCGGAACACAGTGTCATGACACGGTAGTGCAGGCCGAGCTTTTGCAGAACCGATTCGGCGCATCCAAGCATCCGCTCCAGTTCACTGAGAGAATCTTCCGGACGAGTGACGGAAACAAGCTCGCATTTCTGGAACTGGTGCTGGCGCAGCATACCCCTCGTATCACGGCCGGCGGACCCCGCCTCCGAGCGGAAGCAATAGGTCAAGGCGGTGACACGCAACGGAAGCTGGTCTTCGCCAAGGATCTCGTCGGCAACCAGGTTCGTCAGAGGCACTTCGGCGGTCGGGATCAGATAGTGATCCGTCGTTGTCTTGAAGAGATCTTCTTCGAACTTCGGCAGCTGCCCCGTGCCATACAGCGGTGTGTTGTGCACCAGCAAGGGCGGAGACACTTCGGTATAGCCGTTTTCCTGGGTGTGCAGGTCGATCATGAACTGGCCGAGGGCGCGTTCCAGCCGGGCGATCTGGCCTTTCAGCACGACAAAACGCGATCCAGACAGCTTCGCGGCGGTGGCAAAGTCCATGCCGCCAAGCCCCTCTCCGAGCTCGTAGTGTTCCTTGGGGGCTTCATTGAAGGAAAACACAGGTTTTTCGCCGTGTGTTTTGGCCAGGACATTGTCGTTTTCGTCCTTGCCCGCCGGCACATCGTCGTGCGGCAGGTTCGGGATGACGGCCATGGCGGCTTCCAGATCGGCTATCAGCCGGCGCTCTTCCTCTTCACCTGTCTGGATGAACGCCTTGATTTCCGCCACCTCATTGATCAGCTCCTGGGCACGGGCTTCATCGCCCGACCCCTTTGCCTTGCCGATTTCCTTGGAGGCGGCGTTGCGCCGTTCCTGGGCTTCCTGAAGCTTGGTGATGTGGGAGCGGCGGGAATCGTCCAGCGCGATCAGCCTGGCGGCGGAAGCTTCATAGCCCCGCTTGGCCAAGGCCTGGTCAAAGGCGTCTGCGTTTTCCCGTATCCACTTAATATCAAACATCTTCGTTTCCCGAACGACGGTCGTTGAACTCATCTTCCGTCCGGCAAACTGGAGGGCGGGCGATCCCTGACCTAAGCCGCAGCGTCTTCCGCTTCGCGCTTGGACTCACGTTCGGCCCTCTGACGCTCCACCATCCTGACAGACAGAATGGAGACTTCGTAGAGAAGCAACGTTGGCAGCGCAAGACCGATCTGCGAGATCGGGTCGGGGGGTGTCAAAATTGCAGCAGCGGCAAAAGCCCCGACAATTGCATATTTGCGTTTCTGCCTGAGCGTTTCCGATGTCACCAGTCCCGCGCGTCCGAGCAAGGTCAAAACGACCGGCAGCTGGAACACGAGGCCAAAGGCGAAGATCAGGATCATGATCAGGCCGAGATATTCACTGACCTTCGCCAGATGCTGGATCGCGACCTTTCCTTCCGTCGCAATCTGTTCCTGGGACAGGAAGAATCCCATCGCCATCGGCATGACGAGGAAATAGACCAGGCAGGCGCCGATCAGGAAGAGGACCGGGGTTGCAGCGAGGAAAGGCAGGAAAGCGCCGCGTTCGTGCTTGTAGAGCCCCGGAGCGACAAACATGTAGATCTGGCTGGCAACAACGGGAAACGCCAGAAAAAGCGCGCCAAACAGGGCCAGCTTGAGCTGGGTGAAGAACCATTCCTGAGGAGCGGTAAAGATCATCTCCACCGGATGTCCCTCACCTGCCGCACGCAGGTACGGAACCGTCAGGATGTTGTAAATGTCCGTGGCGAAGTAAAAGCAGATGACGAACATCACCAGAATTGCAGCGATCGACCACATGAGCCGCTGACGCAATTCGATCAGATGTTCGATCAGAGGCGCCTTGGAGGCGTCGATATCGTCCTGGCTCATGCCTTCACTTCTTCCGTCACAGGCTTGTCGTCCGGATCAACCGCGGCCGCAGCCGGCGCATCCGCGTCAGCCTTTTTTTCGGGAGCCTTTACCTCAGCTTGCCCGGAAGCGCCGGTTTTTGCCTCCTTCGGCTTGTCCGAACGCTTTGCAGCATCTTCTTCGATGGATTTCTTGATGTCGCCGAGCGGATTGAAATTCGCTGCGGCTTCCACCTGCTTTTTCATGTCGGCAATGTCAGCCTGCTGCTCGGCTTCCCGCAGAGCGTCGTTGAAGGTCGACTGGAATTCCCGCGAAAGCTTTCGCATCTTGCCCATCGTCTGGCCAAGCGTGCGCAGCATGCGCGGCAAATCCTTCGGCCCCACAACGATGATCGCCACGCAGGCGATCACCAACAGTTCGGTCCACCCGATATCGAACATGAGATGTTCCGTCCCTTAAGGAGACGCGATGCAGATCTGGATCAGCTCGCTTTGGACTGATCTTCAGCTTTTGCAGACGGAGCTGCTTCGCTGGGATTATGATCGATCGTCTTCGGGGCGTCGGCGGTATCGTCTTCCGCCATTCCTTTCTTGAAGCTTTTGATTCCCTTGGCGACATCGCCCATGAGATCGGAAATCTTGCCTCGTCCGAACAGCAGAATCACCACCACCGCGATGATCAAGATCTGCCAAATACTAATGCCCATACGCCAAACTCCTGATAATCGGCTTTAAAGCCATTTGGCCCTTCTTACAAAAAGGGACCTCTCCCTGCAACATACACCACGACTTCATCCGACGCTCTTAGACGGAATGATTAACCGTCCAGCTTGGTCTAGATTTGGCCCTCATGGCGCGGAAATACAAGCACGTCCTTCGGATCCGTGCTGACTGCCACGTCCATTCCCTTCTCCCAGGGGCTTCCTGCCCTGACACGGGCCTGCAACGGATGGTCAAGACCATCGACCGCGATGCTCAGAAGATCGACCTCGCCGACGAATCGCTTCGAACGGATTCGTCCGGACACACCACACAGCCCGTCCTTGTGCAAAAGCACGCCCTGGGGACGGACACAGACATCCACCTTTTCGCCGCCTGAAAGACCTTCGCCGGGAAGAATTCCAAGCGGCGTTTCAACACCTGCGGATGTCACCACGCCCTCGATCTGATTGAGCTCGGAGAAGAAACGGGCTGCAAACAGGTCGACCGGTGCCTTGTACAAGTCAGCTGCCGTTCCATGCTGCACAAGGCGTCCGCGCCGCATAAGCGCAATCTTGTCTCCCATGCGCATGGCCTCTTCGGGATCATGCGTCACAATGATGCAGGTGGCGCGCGTCTCCCGGATCACGGCCAGCGTTTCATCGCGCACGCTGTCGCGCAGCCGCTTGTCGAGCCCGGAAAACGGCTCGTCCATCAGAAGAATGCCGGGCCTTGGTACAAGCGCGCGTGCCAAGGCCACCCGCTGCTGTTCGCCGCCGGACAAGGCGTGAGGATAATCGGAAGCATAATCGGCAAGCCCCACCCGGCCAAGCGCGCCAAGCGCTGCGGCAACGGCTTCCTTCTTCGGCATATTGGTCAGGCCGAACATGACGTTGGCCAGAATACTCATATGGGGAAACAGCGCGTAGTCCTGGAACATAAGGCCAACGCCGCGTCTTTCCGGGGGCAAAAAAGTATCGTCTCCCGCAATTTCCCTGCCGTTGATCAGGACCTTGCCCTGGTTCTGGCGTTCCACACCGGCCGCAATCCGCATCAAGGTGGTCTTGCCGCAGCCAGAATGGCCCAGAAGGCAAAGAATTTCACCAGGCGCAATCGATAAAGACAAATCTCTGACCGAGGGGACCCCGTCATAGTCGTGCGAGACGTTTTCGAACACCAGGCCGGCAGCGATCGTAGCGCCGGCGGTTCCGGGGGCGCCCCATCTCAGCGCCTGTCCGCTGCCATTGTTGTGAATCGGCTTTACTTTTTTCAGCATCAATCTTCGGCGGTTTCGACCGCATCAGTGTCAAACAGCGAACCGTCTTCTAGAGGATCCTCGTCCTCGGTCAATGCCACGTCGTCGTTCGGCGTCGGCACCAGGAAGGAAGCTGGAACGGCACTGTCCAGCAGACCCGCACCTTTCAGTTCTTCCAACCCGGGCAGATCCTTAACATTTTCCAGCCCGAAATGAATGAGAAACTGGTCCGTCGTGCCATATGTCACAGGACGGCCTGGCGTCCGCCGGCGGCCGCGCATTCGGATCCACGTCGTCTCCAGAAGAACGTCAAGAGTTCCCTTCGACGTCGAAACGCCCCTGATTTCCTCGATTTCCGCACGTGTGACAGGCTGATGATAGGCTATGATCGCCAGCGTCTCGAGGGCGGCCCTTGACAGTTTGCGCTGTTCCTCGACGTTCCGCTGCATCAGGTAGGCAAGATCCTCTGCCGTCCGGAAACACCATTTGCCGGCAACCCTGACCAGATTGACGCCACGCGTCGCGTAGGTTTTCTGCAGCTCTTCCACGAGAGAGAGTACATCGGTTCCATCCGGCAGGCGCAGCGTGAGTTCTTCCAGCGACAGGGGTTCGGAAGAGGCAAACAGCAATGCTTCTACCATTCGCAGGCCCGCGAAATCGGGTATCCGATCCGGTCCGGCGGTCACCTTCCCGGCTTCAAGGCCGGGAAACTCGATGTCAGCAGTCATCGTCCTGCTCCTTGGCTATCGAGCGGATATAGACCGGCGAGAAAGGTTCTCCCTGCCGGATTTCGACCTGCCCCTCCCGAACCATTTCAAGACTGGCAGAAAAGGTGCTCGCCACAATCGTCGCCCAGTCCTTGTTGTCGTAGAGATAGTCCCGAAGGTAGGCATTGAGCGGCGCCCACTCGCTGACACGCCCGACAAGCTTGGTCAGGAGCTCGCGCGCCTCCTGCAGTGACCAGACAGTTCGCCTCAGCACACGCACCGATGTGACCGACTGGCGCTGGCGCTGCGTGGCGTAGGCGGAAAGCAGATCGTAGATGGATGCGTCCCAGATGCTGCGGTGTTCGACCGAGAGGGTTTCCGGAGCGCCGCGATGGAAGATCTCCCGGCCTTGCCGGCTTCGGTTCATCAGGCGCTCCGACACTTCTCGCATGGCTTCCAGACGGCGCAGGCGAAAGGCAAGAGCCGCGGCCAGTTCCTCACCGGTTGGCTCGTCCTCGTTCCTTTGCTCCGGAAGCAGCAACTTTGATTTCAGGAAGGCAAGCCAGGCCGCCATGACCAGATAGTCGGCGGCCAGCTCCAGGCGCATGCGTCGCGCTTCTGCGACAAATTCCAGATATTGCTCGACAAGCTGCAGGATAGATATGCGGGCAAGGTCCACCTTCTGCGTTCGCGCAAGGCCGAGCAGCAGGTCCATAGGCCCCTCGAAGCCCTCCACGTCCACCACAAGCTGAGGATCGGAAACGGCTCTTTCGTCATTCGCACCAACGGAGCTCAGGAGATCATAGGATCCGTCTTCCGCGACCTGTCTGTTCTGTTCCAACTCCGCCATATCTGCTCCGGTTATGCGCCTTGCCAGCCCGTCAGGGACCGAAACTCCGCCCATGCGTCCTGACGGCTGAAGTCCGGGTCCGGCGGCCTGTATTCGCTCAAGGCCCGATCGCAGCGCCGAAGCGCGTCTCCGGCCAGCTCCGGCACGACATTGGCCACCGCCCGCATCTCGGTCATATCACCGTTGCAGTGCAGGACAATGTCACATCCGGCTTCGACGATCTTACCGGATCTCTCCTCGAAGCTGCCGCCAAGTGCCTTCATCGAGATGTCGTCGCTCATCAGGCAACCGTCAAAGCCGATTTCGCCCCGGATAACATCCTGAATGACCTTGCTGCTCTGCGTTCCTGCCGTTTCCGCGTCAATGTCTGCATAAACAATATGGGCAGTCATGCCCAAAGACACGTTCGAAAGTGCCTTGAAGGGCCTGAAATCCACGCTTTCCAAAGAAGAATAGGCTGCGTCCACCCTCGGTAGCTCCAAATGGCTGTCGACCTGCGCCCGGCCGTGTCCCGGAATGTGCTTGATGACAGGCAGAACACCGCCCCCAAGGGCACCGTCGGCCATCGCTTTGCCAAGCTTCGCTACCGTTTCCGGATCGGAAGAAAAGGCCCGGTCGCCGATGGCATCAACCGTTTCGGGGAAACGGATATCGAGACATGGCAGGCAATCGATAGTGATGCCGACCTCATGAAGGTCGGCTGCGATCAACCGCCCCCCAAGCCAGGCGGAACGTACCCCCGCCTCGGCATCCTCCTCGAAAAGATCTCCGTAGAGCTTGGGCGCCGGATACCTGGGCCAGTGAGGCGGCTTCAGCCTCTGGACCCTGCCGCCTTCCTGATCGATCAGAACCGGAGCGTCCGAGCGCCCGACGGCCTCCCTGAATGATGATGTCAGCGCCCTCACCTGATCCCGCGTTTCGATGTTGCGGGCGAAGAGGATCAGCCCCCAGGGGTCCTCTTCACGAAAGAAGGAAATTTCGTCGTGAGTGAGCGTCGGTCCGGAGCAGCCGGAAACAAAGGCCTTGGTCATCGTTCCGGCTTATCCGCCGCGGTCATGCCCGTCAAGAAAGGCAGGCCCGTCTCTTGTGTCCCTTGCCCATTCTTGCAATCTATGCGCAAGCCGTCATTGCGAGGATAGGAGCCTTCCATGCGTATGCGTCTCGACATTCCAGCCGGAACCGTGCACCGGATTTCCCACAGATCGGAAATCCTTGGCCATAACCGGCTGGGGGATACGGCAACGCGGGAAATCGCGGTCTATGTCCCACAGGGTCACGATGGTAAGGGCTTGCCGCTGCTGGTGGATATTGTCGGTTTCACCGCGGGCGGCCCCGCCCACGTTAACTGGAAGAACTTCGGCGAGAATGTTCCCGAACGCCTAGACCGTCTCATTCACGATGGCGAAATGCCGCCCGTCGTTGTGGCCTTTCCAGACTGTTTCACGCGTCTTGGCGGCAACCAGTATATCGACAGCAAGGCCATGGGCCCCTGGGCAACCTGGCTGACGACTGAGATGCTGGAAGACGTGGAAGGCAGGTTCGGCTGCGGTGGTGCCGGCAAACGCGGCATTTTCGGCAAGTCCTCAGGCGGATACGGAGCGGTCATTCATGCCATGAAACACTCCGATGTCTGGTCGGCGGCCGCTTGCCACTCCGGCGACATGGCCTTCGAACTCTGCTACCTGCCGGAAATGCCGAGCGCACTCAGGGCGATTGCAAAGGCCGGGTCGATCGAAGCCTTCGTGAGAGACTTCGAAAAGGGGCCGAAGTTTCCCGGCAACTCTCTTCACGACCTGATGACGTTCGCGATGGCCGCAACCTACGATCCGGATCCGGATCCTGAGGTTTTTTGCGGCATTCGACTACCTGTGGATCTGCAGACCTGCGAGATCATAGAAGACCGCTGGAATGCCTGGCTGGAATGGGATCCTGTCCATATTGTCGACCGGCATGTCGATGCGCTCAAGTCCCTGAAAGGGCTGTGGATCGAATGCGGCGACGTCGACCAGTACAATCTGGTCTACGGTGCAAGACGCTTGCACAGGAAACTGGAAGAATTCGGCGTTGCACACGTCTACAAGGAATTCGACGACAATCATTCCTCCATCGACTATCGGCTCGACGAGAGCCTTCCCTACCTCGCCAGAAAACTTTCCGAGTAGGTGCCCATAAGGCGGGTCTGATCAGCAGGCCTGCCGCCGCTTCCGGAATGGATTGGGCAGCGTCAGGACGACACCGCCGGCAATAATCAGGATCGCACCAAGCGCAGCCGCTGGTGCCGGAACCTCTTGCCAGACCAGATAGCCGAAAAGCGCCGAAAGCAGGACCGAGCCGTAGTAGACAGGTGCCAGGGTCGCCGCCCCCGCCCTTCGATAGGCGGATATGTTGAGCGATTGACCAATGATCGCCAATGGTCCCATCCAGGCGAAATTCAGGAGTGTGTGCCCGGATATGTCCTGTGTCGCAATCAGCCAAAGGACGGGACCGGCGAGTAAAATCGTCGCAATAACATTGACATAGGCGAGGATTGTTATGGTGTCTTCTCTTTGCGCTATGTAGCGCATGATCAGCGCTTCGCAGGCCATGAAGACAGCAGCCAGAAGCGCAGACAGAACGCCCGCAGGAACGATCTGTCCAGGGCTTGAGGCTCCTTCCGCCGAACGCACAACCAGATAAGCCCCCAGCGCACAGATGACACCGGCCAGCAAGTGCCTGCCTGTTATGACCTCTTTCAGCACCAGACCTGCCAGCACAATTGCGATGATTCCCTTTGTCAAACCGATGGCAGTGGCATCGGCCAACGGAAGTACGCTTGCGGCGTGGATGGAACACGCCAGACCGCCGACACCACAAACTGCCCGTAGCAAATGCAGTTTCCAGAGGGAACTGACCCTGCTGCGAAGCGGAACCCTCTTGACCGCCGCCGCCGTCAGGATCGTCGCAGCACCGCCAAAAAACCGCATCCAGACGAGAACGGTCACCGGCAGCACCCCGTCTGCGATCTTGCCCGCCGCGAATACAGGTGTGAAGGCAGCCATTCCAGCCAATGCCAGCAAGAGCGCCTGGGGTATGTTTTCAGTGCGGTGATAAGTCGAATGCGGCTGCATGTTGAAACGATCCCTTGGCTCCATACAGCTGCCTAACAAAAATCTTGCCGCTGTATCAGCCGTCAATTGCCAATATCGGGCATGCGGATATGCATCGCATTGCCGGCTGCGCTGCGTATTGGTATAAGCAAGTCATGAACTGGGATGACCTGAAACTCGTTGATGCGGCAGCCCGCATGCGCTCCTTGTCGGGGGCGGCAAAAGCGCTTGATCTCAGTCAGCCGCAACTCAGCCGAAGACTGAAGAGCTTTGAAGACCGGATAGGTGCACGTCTATTCGACAGAACGCCGTCCGGATTGAAACCGACCGAGGCGGGCCTGCGACTCATTCCCCTTGCAGAAGATATGCGCAAGAAGGCGGACGCAGCGTGCAGGATCCTTCCGGACCTGCCCGGATCCGCCCTCAAGGTCGTCAGGATCGCGGTGGACGAAGTGCGTGCCCGCGTCCTCACTGATCGATTCATGACGTTGACCGGCCTGCTGGACGGCGTCGAGCTGGAGATTATTTCCAGCCACCAGCCCGCCAATCACCAGTGCCGCAGCATAGAACTGCAGATCCGGAACTGTCTCCCTGAAACGGACACACTGGTCGCCAGAAAGGTCGGCGACCTGGCCTATGCGGTCTACGGATCGAAAGCCTATGTGTCGGCGCATCCCGAAGCTCGAACCGAAAAACGGTTTCAACGCTGCGACTGGCTCGGTTTTGCTCCGGACGACCTTTGGTACCCCTCCCATGTACGCTGGATGGAAACCCGGCTTGGGGCAATGCCGAAGCTGCGGACCAATACGATTACGACACTGATGAACATGACGGCCTCAGGCGCCGGACTGGCACTTCTGCCGGTCTTCATGGGAGATCAGTGTACTGAACTTGTCCGATTGACGAGCCCCCTGCCCGAACTGACCTATCCCGAACACATCATCGTTCACCGGGACCTTCGGCGAGAACCGGCGGTTCGCCGGTCGATCGACGCGATAGCGGAAGTCTACCGTGAAATGGCACAGCTCTTGTCGGGTTCTCCCTCAAACCCGGGCCAACTTGCCGCTGAATGAATGAAAAATGGCCGGAAAACTTCCGGCCATTTCCGCAGATTTAAAAAACGTTCGCCGTTTACGGCTGCCTGCGCACAAAACAGTCGCCACCAGCTCCCTTGAGGCTTTCACAAAGCGAGATGGCTTCATCCCTGGATCCGGTCGGGATACGCGCGCGATAGAATGTGCCCTTGTCGCCGAGGTCCGCCTTGACGATCACGGCTTCACGATTGCCAAGGACACCCGGATACTTGCGCTGAAGACCGGCGTAGGCGCCGCTCGCGGCAGAAGCGGAGCGCTGCGACGTGACCTGGACAATATAGGTGCCCGGTGCGATGTAGCCGGCTTCGCCTCCCGAGGCTGCCGGAGCCTGGGGAGCAGGTGCTGCCGGTGCGCTTGCCTGTTGTGACAGGTTCAGCGGCCCGCTCTGTTGCGACGTGCTTGCCGGCGCAGGCTCGACCGGAGCACTTGCGACCCGGACTGGTGCCTCCGGTTTTTTGCGCGGCAAAACCGTCGGAACAGGAGCCGCCGCAACGGTTTCACCTGAATAGGCTGCCGCAGCTGCTTCCTCCGCACCGGCCAGCAGCGAGGGTTCCCCGGAGGTTGTTTGCGCTTCCTCTGTCGCGGGCGCACTCGTTGCTTCCGGCGTTGCCGGTGCAGGCTCGGCAACTGTTGGCTCCACAGGTGTCGGCACTGCTGCGGCAGACTGCTGTGAACCTGTCGAAGGAACAACAGGAGTTGTCGTCACGACCCGCGGGACTGACGGAGCCTCCGGTGCGGACGCTGCGTCTTCACCGGCACCACTGGCGCCCGGAAGCGTGTCATCCAACCGAACGATCACGGTGCGCACTTGCCTCGGAGCTCCCGGTGCAAGGTCCGCACCGTTGCCTTCGCTGGCGGGCGCCGGCGGCAGCTCGGCCGGTTTCGGCGTTTCAGGAAGAACGAGTTTTTCAGGACCGGACGCGCCTGCGTCGCCGACACGGTCGTAGATCAATTTTGAAGACTGGCTGTTCTCCGCTTTCGGCGCTTCTGCCGGAAACACCTTCAAGGGTTCCTGGAGACCACTAATGATCGGCGGAGGACCGCTTGGAACAGGAACGGCATCGCCGTCATAAAGCAGGAAGCCGGCACCACCGAGAACGGCAACACCCAGAACGCCCGCTGCCACGAACACACCTTTGCGGGATTTTTCCCGGGCGTGCGGAATGGCCGCCTTTTCGGCGGTGGAGTGGGGAGGCAGCACACCCGCTCCGTTGAGTGTCGGGTCGCTCTCCTGCATGGCCCTTGCAACGGCATCCAGGTCGTATCCCTCGGGCGGCGGAGGAGTTTCGTCTTCCTCGGCCTGCGGTACGGCTTCCGCAGCAGCCGGCCAAGTCATCTCGTCAATGTCTTCCGCTGCAGCAGACAACGCAGTTGCTGCCGGCGGCTGCGTGGCAGGTACAGGTTTGCGGTTGGCCGGGTCAGGAAAATCAAGGTCTGCGAACAAGGCGTCAATCCCGGCCAGGCTGGTCTCGTCATCGACCGGTTGCTCTGCAGCTCCAGTTTCCGGTCCGGGCCCTGACGGATTGAGCGCCGCCAGAAAGTCGTTTTCGTCGATAGCAGGCCGCCGCCGCCCCGTTTCGGCAACAGGTGCCGCCGCAGGAGAAGGCACTTCCGGAACCGGTCCAAGATGGAAGTCGGTGCGAACGTTACCGGCTTCTACCCGGTCCGCAACCGGACGGACTTCCGGATAGCTACGCGCAGGCTGCTCCGGCGTGGTAACGGCCACTGGGACATCCACTTGCGGATAGGACGAGGGTCCGGTGTGTTGGGTATCGATTCGTGAAGAAGAGTTGCCTGTATCAAAGCCCTGGAACGACGATTCCCTTTGCGTAGCAGAAAACGGGGGAACCGGAGCAGCATGTTCGCGGGCCGGTGTATCTACCGGTTCGTCAACCGCCTGGCGCAATGCACCGATCAACTCGTTTTCCAATTCTGCCGTCAGATTTTGTTCGAGGTCTTGCGGCAGATCAGAAGCCGGCTCGGGTCGGAATCCGGTTTCTTCCGCACTGCCCAGAGGCTCCCGCGCGGCCGGGATATCAGCTGCCGGATATTCCGGTCGCTCCGGGTCCTTGCCGAACGCAAAGCCCACAGAACCTGATAAGCCGGCATTGGAGGGCTTGGGCGCAGGCTCCTCCGTTCTGGCGGGCTTGGTCGAAAGCTTGACCGGATTCGCGGAAACCGTAACCCTGACAGCAGGTTTTGTTGCCTGGAGAGGCGGTTCCTGCCATGCAGGTTCCGGGTTTGCACGTTCAAGAATGGCCGGGTCATTCGCCGCCGGCCCCGGAAACGGGTCAGCCACGGGGACCGAAGGCTCTTTCACAGGCTGCGGCTGAGCAAGACTGGAAAATGTCGGTTCCACACGAGCTGGCGCAGGCGTCCGCGCCGCTGTGGTCTCTCCTGCGAAATCCTCCAGACCCGCAAAATAGTCGGTCGATTCGACGCGGCCGCTGCTCACATTTGCCCCCGATTGTTTGTTCTTGTGAACGATCCGCGCAAGTTCCACCAGCGGATCTTCAACAGCCGGGCGGTCATCGCCCAAGTCATTCTTGGGCGTATGCATATCAGTTCGCTTTGTCTCGTAATCTTCAGACATGAGCCTTACGAAAACCGGTCCCGTTCGGCCACTTTGCACTGACAACTCGTCAAACGTGGCCTTGTTAAAAATCTAGCGCATTTCTTCAGGAGCATTCACGCCGAGAATCGCCAGACCCGAAGCAAGCACCAAAGATATTGCACGAACCAATGCAAGACGTGCTAGGGTTAATTTGGCGTTACCAATGTCAATAAAGCGTAAATGCGGCATTTCCTTGCCTCTATTCCAATGACCATGCAAAGAACTCGCCAGCTCGTGTAGATAAAAAGCGATTCTGTGCGGCTCATGTGTTTCCGCCGCGGCCTCAACGACCTTCGGCCACTCCGCCATTTTGGCAATGAGTTCCAACTCGCCGGAATCGTCGAGCAAGGTGAAATCCGCGTTCAGCAGCTCTGAGTCACCGAGTTCGGTTCCAGGCAGTTCCAGTACCGCCTGCCTCAAGACCGAACAGCAACGGGCGTGGCCATACTGAACATAAAAGACCGGGTTGTCCTTGGACTGCTCCGTTACTTTCTTGAAATCGAAATCGAGCTGCGCATCATTCTTGCGGAACAGCATCATGAAGCGGACGGGATCCGGTCCGACTTCGTCCACGACATCGCGCAGGGTGATGAAATCGCCTGAACGCTTGGACATCTTCACCGGTTCGCCATCCCGCATCAGCTTTACCATCTGGCAAAAACGGACGATGACATCTGTCTTGCCATCGGATACGGCCTTGCCGACCGCCTGAAGACGCTTGGCGTAACCGCTGTGATCGGCGCCAAGAACGTAGATCGCCTCCTGGAAACCACGTTCGAACTTGTCCTGAAAGTAGGCTACGTCAGCGGCGAAATAGGTGTAGGAGCCGTCGGACTTCTTGAGAGCCCTGTCGGTATCGTCGCCAAAATCGCTGGCGCGGAAGAGCGTCTGCTCCCGGTCTTCCCAATCCTCGGGCACCTGCCCTTTGGGCGGCGGCAACGTTCCCTGATAGATGAGCCCCTTGTTGCGCAAGCTGTCGAGCATGTGGTCGATCATGGATGGACCGCCGTTCTGCCGGTCATGCAGGGTTCTTTCCGAGAAGAAGACCTCGTGCGTCACGCCGAGAGCCGCCAGATCCCGGCGGATAAGGTCGAGCATGGCGGCAATGGCCCGTTCCTTGACGAGAGGCAGCCAATCGGCTTCCTCCTTGCCCTTCAACGTATCGCCGAATTCTTCCTTCAGTTGCGTACCGACCGGCTTCAGATAGTCACCGGGATAAAGGCCGGACGGGATTTCACCGATATCTTCGCCGAGCGCCTCCCGGTACCGCAGGTAGGCACTGCGCGCGAGCGTGTCGATCTGCGATCCCGCGTCGTTGATGTAGTATTCCTTGACCACGTCGCAGCCGGCAAAGGCCAGCAGATTGGCAAGCGCATCTCCGACGACAGCTCCCCGGATATGACCGACATGCATTGGCCCGGTCGGATTGGCGGAGACGTATTCAACGTTCACCTTCGGTGCGGCATCCTTCCGGATGGAACCAAAGCCGACGCCAAGTTCCAGGACACTACCCAGAATGCGTTGCCAGACAATCGGCGCGACCCGCATGTTGATGAAACCGGGACCGGCGATGGTTGCCTCGGTCACCTCAGGGTCCTCGACCAGCTTTGCAACGATGCTTTCCGCAAGATCGCGGGGCTTCACCCCAAGCGGCTTGGCCAGTACCATGGCCGCATTGGTCGCAAAATCGCCATGCGCAGCGTCGCGCGGCGCTTCGACAACAACTCGGGAAAAGTCCGGAGTTTCTCCGTTTGAATCTTTTAATTCAAGAGACTGGAGAGCGTTTTTAACGCGTTGCGTGAAGTCCGCAAAGATATTCATAGAGCACCGATCAGGTTTCGTTTTTCAAGCACAAAGCCCCTGCGCGCTGTCGAGGGTTTTCCCCTCCAGCGCCACAGGGCTGTATTACCATGGGGCCTGATTGTGACCCTAGGTACAAGGTGCCCAAGCGCCTACCCCAAATCGGGTGTGTCGTCAAACAATCTGCGATGTTCCTCGATCGCATACCGGTCGGTCATACCGGCGATATAATCGCAGACCCGCCGGGCGATTTCCTTGTCGGCGAGGTTTTCAAGTCCGACGTTCCAGGGGGACGGCATCAGGCTGGGATCACTGTGAAATCTGCCGAACAAATCCCTGACCACCTTGGCAACAAGCCGGCGAACCGCAAGTACGTCCTCGTGGCGGTAGACCCGCGCGAAGAGGAACCGCTTCACTTCCCGCTCGGCCGCAGCCATTTCCGCCGAAAATCCGACAAGACACCGCCCCGCCATCCGGATATCGTGGACGCTCCGGGGCTCAACCTCGGCCAGGTTACGGATCGCTTCACGAATGACGTCCTCCACCATGCGGGTGATCGACCGGCGCACGATTTCATGGATGCGCCTACTTTCCTCCAGTCCGGGATACTTCGCATCGACTTCCGACAGGATATCGGCAAGAAACGGGACGTCGCGCATGTCCTCGATCGCAAACAGACCTGCCCGCAGACCGTCATCCAGATCATGGGCATCATAGGCTATGTCGTCGGCAATCGCCGCAGCCTGGGCCTCGCCTCCCGGCCAGGTATCCAGGAGCAGATCCTGCTTGGCCGCATATTCCCGTATCGCGAAAGGCAATTCCCCGCCCTTGAACTTGCCGAGCGGAGCCCCGTCGGGCCCGACCAGCGGACCATTGTGTTTGACAAGCCCTTCAAGCGTCTCCCAACTCAGATTGAGGCCATCGAAGTCGGCGTACCGCTGTTCAAGATGCGTCACGACACGCAGCGACTGCGCGTTGTGATCGAAACCATCATAGGGCGCCATGCATTCATGCATCACGTCCTCCCCTTCGTGACCGAAGGGTGTGTGACCGAGATCATGCGACAGGGCCAGGCACTC
Organism: Roseibium sp.; assembly: GCF_050301095.1. Classification (GTDB taxonomy): domain Bacteria; phylum Pseudomonadota; class Alphaproteobacteria; order Rhizobiales; family Stappiaceae; genus Roseibium. The sequence goes on along the minus strand of NZ_JBNKYW010000029.1, from coordinate 14,123 downwards.
GGCGAGATCTTCGTCCAGACGCAAGGCGCGCGACAGCGACCGGGCGATCTGAGAAACTTCGATCGTGTGGGTCAACCGGGTCCGGTAGTGGTCGCCTTCATGATAGACGAACACCTGCGTCTTGTGTTTGAGCCTGCGGAACGCCGAGGAATGAATGATCCGGTCACGGTCCCTTTGAAACGGTGTCCGTGTAGGGCTTTCGGGTTCGGGAACCAGCCTGCCCCGGCTTTGATGCGGATCCTGCGCATAGATGGCCCGGGACTGTGCGCCAAACCCGATATCCGATCTCATCTGCTTCCAGCCTTCGCTCACGGCAATTCCCCGTGCCTAACTTGTTCCGTTCCGCTGCCCCGCATTGACGTGGGCAAGTTCAAAACATACTTATCTGAATAAATCAGGTTTAGCGCTCCTGAGGACCTCAAGAGCAAGGCGAGTCGGCGAAAGATGACCGAAACACTTGAAAATCGAGTAACAGTCAGCGACCGCGCTGCCAAGCGGATTGCGACCATATTGTCGAAAGAACCCGCCGGAAGCATGCTCCGCGTGAGCGTAGAAGGCGGCGGATGTTCCGGTCTGCAATACAAATACGAGGTGGTCGGCAGCCGCGAAGATGACGATCTGGTTATCGAAAAAAGCGGATCTACCGTGCTGATCGATGCCATTTCCCTGCAGTATATGGGCGGATCGGAAATCGACTTCGTGGATGATCTGATCGGGCAGTCCTTCCAGATCAACAATCCGAATGCCGTCGCCGGTTGCGGTTGCGGGACCAGCTTTACCATCTGACCGGTCTCCGGTTTCCCTGGCCGGCGTTCCGGCTTCCCGGCACTCGAGGCCCAATCCATGAAAATTGCGACCTGGAACATCAACGGCGTCAAGGCCCGCATCGATACGGTGCTGGAATGGCTCAAGGAAGCTTCGCCGGACATTGCCTGCCTGCAGGAAATCAAGTCCGTCGATGAAAACTTTCCGCGTCAACCCTTCGAGGAGCTAGGGTACAACGTCGAAACTCATGGGCAAAAGGGTTTCAACGGCGTTGCTCTTCTGTCCAAGCTGCCGCTTGAAGATGTTCGGCGCGGCTTGCCCGGCAACGATGCGGACGAGCAAGCCCGCTATATCGAGGCATGTGTTTCCACCGAAACCGGCGTGGTCAGGTTCGGCTGCCTTTATCTGCCCAACGGCAATCCACTGGGGACCGAAAAATTTCCGTACAAGATTGAATGGATGGACCGGCTGATTGCCCACGCCGAAAGCAGGTTGTCTGAAGAGGTTCCATACCTCCTGCTTGGCGATTACAACGTCATTCCGGACCCTGTCGACGCGAAGAATCCGGCAGCATGGGTTGATGACGCCCTGTTCCAGCCAGAAAGCCGCCAGCGGTTCAGGGCCCTCACCCATCTCGGCCTGACCGAAGCGGTCCGCGCATGCACCGAAGCGGAAGAAACCTTCACCTTCTGGGACTACCAGGCCGGTGCCTGGCAAAAAAACAACGGTATCCGGATCGATCACATCCTGATGTCCCCCCAGGCAACGGACCGGATGACAGGCTGCGGCATCGACAAGCATGTGCGGGGCTGGGAGAAGCCTTCCGACCACGTACCGGTCTGGGTCCGGCTCGCCGCCTGAGGCCTCCCAAGCGGGTTTCCGCTGCTTTCGCCAACAACTGTACGACCGGTTCCACGATCCCGGTTTGCACCTGATCGAAGCCATGGTAGTCTTTAGGGGCTATGGGGTAACGACACGCCGTCACCCGTCCGCGAAGGCAACATGCGGACTTTTCCTACCGGCAATACTGATGTCTGCCGGACGGCGGATTTCGCTTTTCAAAACTAACTGCCTGACTGCTTTCGCCATTTCAGGCTGCGTGTTGTTTTCGATGCCGGCCCAGGCTCAGGACATCTCCTGCACCTGCCGGTACAAGGGCGCCGATTACGGAATTGGGGAAACGATCTGCCTCAAAAGCCCTGACGGCCTGCGCATGGCAACCTGTGGAATGGTGCTCAACAATACGTCATGGCAGCTCAGCAATGCCCCCTGCCCGTTCAGTAGCCTGCAAAAAGCCACCCCGCCCAAGAGCAATGCAACGCCCTTCCCAGGACAGGCCAAATCCACTGGAAAGACAACGACGCGGTTGAGCTTCCTCGAAATGGGGCAAGCGAATGACTAGCCGCGTGTAGACGCAATCCTACTGGGAAGGAACCTGCTGCGCTGTGAGCACGTCCGGCCGGTTCTGCCTGAGCCAGCCATCGGCAAGGTTTCTCGCCAACTCCCTGACAGGTTCAGGTGAAACCGCGAAATATTGCTCGTGCATGGCATGGATCCAGTTGGCTTCAGCCCCGCTCGCCTGCTCGCGCGCCACGGTCATCCACATCAGGCCACGGGCTTTCTTCTTTTCGGAATTTCCGTGTGCATAAAGGGTTTCCCCAAGACGCGCCTGCGCGCCGACATGGCCTTTCAGGGCCGCCAGATTGTACCAGCGGATTGCCATGCGGCTGTTGTTGTCCTGATAGATCCGTCCCAGTTCGTATTGGGCATCGGCATCGCCGAAATAGGAGGCAGCATGAGTGAAGATCTGCCGGGCTCGTGCCTCGTTTTTCGGCACAGATCCGTCGATGCCATTGAGATAGTATGAGCCAAGAGCAACGAGAGCGCTGGCAACAAATGGTGCGTCCGGGGCACTCGGGCGGTCTTCTCCGTGATCGCGCACGATCTGGCTGTAATACTGGAAGGCCTTCAGGTCATCTTCCTGCACACCGTCGCCCTTGGCGTACATCTCGCCAAGTTTCCAGGCAGCCATGGACTGTCCGTTCTCGGCTGCATATTGAAGGGAATTGAGTGCGCCGGCCTTGTCGCCCGAGTAGTATTGGCGCGCCCCTTCACGAAGCGCCTCGGTCGGCGAAAGATCCTTGGGCCCGATGGACGGGTCCTGAGCCGGCTGGCCGTCAAACGCCCAGGCAGTCCCAGATATAGCGATAACCATCAGCGCGCCGAGCACAGTTCCGGCGTTCCCAATCCGCTGAATCTTTGACTTTTTGTTTCGCATCCCGGTTACACTTTTACCCGCTGGTCGAACCGTTTCACTCCAACGGGCGATCTTTTCGATCTCGTTTTCTGTCCGCGTCAAGCGCATCGTCTGTTTCATCAGGCCGCTGTGCCGTCTACTGGCAGACTCTTGTTTCAAGCCGCCTAAACTGACCAACCATTTCGGCCTAAGTTGGGCCATTCCACGCCCAAATAAGACCATTTGAAGATTAGTTTCTGCCAGTTCGGGATTGCAGCCGAACATACTCATCCCCACCTGGTCAGACTTTAACCCAACGGGTGCCGGGCAAACATGGCCGAACCTTGGCGGCAACTCCAATCAGCTATGCTCGAACTGACTCTCTCGCGAGATGTTGCCTAATTGACACACAGGAGCCCTCCTCCCGTTTGTACTATTTCGATTGGATCACACCGAGGTTGAAAATAGGTTTCCGGGCGGCACAAGGCGGCCTGACTTGTTGAAAACGGGGGCTAATCGGCAATTTTCTTGGCCGTTCTTCGTTTGTCCTTCAAACTGGCACATGATTCGGTGTAGGTAACGGCGCTGACACAGGCGAAATTATGGTTCGAACCCCATCAGGCGATACGGAATGAGCGCAAAAGACGATCTCTTTGCTGGCAATGCAGCTGTCTCCACACCCCTGGCGCAAGACAATCCTGCTCCCGTTCCGCAAAAGCCCCGCGTCGTTACCCCCGCCCCTGCCCAGGAAGACTATTCCGCGGCTGATATCGAAGTCCTTGAAGGACTGGAACCGGTCCGGCGCCGGCCGGGTATGTACATCGGCGGCACCGATGAAAAGGCGCTCCATCACCTGTTCGCCGAAGTGATCGACAACTCCATGGACGAAGCTGTCGCCGGGCACGCGACATGGATCGATGTCGCGCTTGGCGCTGACGGATATCTGACCATCACCGACAACGGCCGCGGCATTCCGGTCGATCCGCATCCGAAATTCAAGGACAAGTCTGCTCTCGAAGTCATCATGACCACGCTTCATGCGGGCGGAAAGTTCGACAGCAAGGTCTACGAAACCTCAGGCGGCCTGCACGGCGTGGGTGTCTCCGTGGTCAACGCACTTTCCGAAGAGCTGGTCGTCGAAGTCGCCAGGAGCCGGAAACTCTATCGCCAGACGTTCCGCAGAGGGCATCCGCAAGGCCCGCTGGAATTTGTCGGCGACACCCAGAACCGGCGTGGAACGCAGGTCCGTTTCAGGCCGGACGCGGAAATTTTCGGCAAGGGCGCAAAGTTCCTGCCCGCCCGCCTCCTCAAGATGGCACGCTCGAAAGCATACCTGTTCGGCGGTGTTGAAATCCGCTGGCACTGCGCTCCCGAACTTATCGGAGAGAAAGAGGAAACACCTGCAGAAGCCGTTTTCCATTTCCCTGGCGGACTGAAGGACTTCCTGAGCGAGCGCCTCACCAAGGAACGCCGGGTTGTCGAAGAAACTTTTGCCGGACGCACGGACAAAACGGGCAAGCACGGCTCCGTGGAATGGGCCGTGAGCTGGTTCGCCGGCGACGGCTTCGTGAATTCCTACTGCAACACGGTGCCAACACCGGAGGGCGGCACGCACGAAGCCGGCTTCCGCTACGCGCTCCTGCGCGGCCTGAAGGCCTACGGTGAACTGACCAACAACAAGAAGGCCGCCATTATCACCGGCGACGACGTCATGACGTCGGCCGGCGGCATGCTGTCCGTCTTCATCCGGGAACCGGAATTCGTTGGCCAGACCAAGGACAAGCTGGCCACGAACGAAGCGACCAGGATTACGGAAGCGGCCGTTCGCGATGCGTTTGACCACTGGCTGACCGCATCTCCCAACCAGGCCAACAAGCTTCTGGAGTGGGTGATCGACCGCGCCGACGAGCGCCTGCGCCGACGCCAGGAAAAGGATGTCGCGCGCAAGACAGCGGTGCGGAAACTGCGTCTGCCCGGCAAGCTTGCCGATTGCTCCGCCAACCAGGCGGACGGCACCGAACTCTTCATTGTGGAGGGTGACTCGGCTGGCGGTTCGGCAAAACAAGCACGCAACCGCTCCAATCAGGCCGTGTTGCCCCTGCGCGGCAAGATCCTGAACGTCGCCAATGCCGGCCGGGACAAACTGGTTGCCAATCAGCAGCTCGCCGATCTCATTCAGGCACTCGGGTGCGGGACGCGTTCCAATTACAAGGACAGCGATCTGCGCTACGAGAAGATCGTCATCATGACCGATGCCGACGTTGACGGTGCGCATATCGCCTCGCTCCTGATCACTTTCTTCTACCGTGAAATGCCGGAACTCATCCGCTGCGGTCATCTTTATCTGGCAGTCCCGCCGCTCTACCGTCTTAGCCAGGGCGGAAAAACGCTCTATGCGAGAGACGACGCACACAAGGACGAACTTCTCGAAACCGTCTTCAAGGGCAAGGGCAAGATAGAAATCGGCCGCTTCAAGGGCCTTGGCGAGATGCTGCCGGCGCAGTTGAAGGAGACCACGATGGATCCTTCCAAACGCTCGCTGCTCAAGGTTGCTGTCGAAGAGGATGCCATCGGCGAGACGAACGACACCGTCGAAAGGCTCATGGGCAACAAGCCCGAAGCGCGCTTCCGCTTCATTCAGGACAACGCCGAATTTGCGGACGATCTGGATATCTGATCGGCTGTCCGGTTATCCTGACGCTGCGGGTCGCGCCTAATGGCCTGGCTCGGGCCGGAAATGGTGTTCCTTATTCTTGCGTGACCAGTTCTGCATTCCGCGGAATCTTCAGCCCATTTAACGCAATCGTGTCCGCAAGCATAATGCTGTTCCTTGGGGTGGTTTTCTCAAGCCTTCGGGCGTGGCTCAAACCCGTTGCCCTTTCCAATTCACGTGCCTGAGGCTCCTGTTGCATCAGTATCCCATGCTGATCTTCAGCCCTGATTTCCTTCCTGCCTGAGCCGCTCTATTAACTGAGATGGCAAAACAAGCTCGGAAATACTCGATTTTCTTGGAAAATTACCTCAAGGACGCATTGACACCTGAGCGCATGAATGTAGGGTGTGCGCAGTTTGGCGCCAGTGGCATTCACAGCAGCGCCAACCGGCAATCAAACCATCTGGCACAACATCCGGGCAAAACGCTCCATGACATTTGATACTCTCGGTCTTAGCGAGAAGGTCCTCGCTGCAGTCGAAGCAGCAGGTTATAAAGAACCCACAGCAATCCAGACCGGCGCGATCCCGCAGGTCCTGGAACGCCGGGATATTCTCGGCATTGCACAGACGGGGACCGGCAAGACCGCCAGTTTCACCTTGCCGATGCTGACCCTTCTTGAAAAGGGACGTGCCCGGGCACGCATGCCGCGGACGCTTATCCTCGAACCCACCCGCGAGCTGGCTGCGCAGGTCGAAGAGAACTTCGAGAGATACGGCAAGAACCACAAGCTGAATGTCGCGTTGCTGATCGGCGGCGTCTCCTTTTCGGAACAGGACAAGAAGCTGGATCGCGGCACGGATGTGCTTATCGCGACCCCGGGCCGCCTTCTCGATCATTTCGAGCGTGGAAAGCTTTTGCTGCAAGGCGTCGAAATTCTCGTGGTCGATGAAGCCGACCGCATGCTGGACATGGGTTTCATTCCCGACATCGAGCGCATCTGCAAGCTGATCCCCTTCACACGCCAGACCCTTTTCTTCTCCGCGACGATGCCGCCCGAGATCCAGCGCCTGACAGAGACGTTCCTTCAGAACCCGGCCCGGATCGAGGTCGCTCCGACCTCTTCCACCGCAGAGAACGTTGCTCAGCTACTGAAGGCGACGCCGTCCAAGGACTACGAAAAACGCGCTGCCCTTCGTGAACTGCTGGACAACGCTGAGGAACTTCAGAACGCCATCGTCTTCTGCAACCGCAAGCGCGATGTAACGACCTTGTTCCGGTCTCTCGAGCGCCACGAATACAATGTCGGCGCACTGCACGGAGACATGGACCAGCGTACGCGCATGATGATGCTGGACAATTTCCGTAAGGGAACCATCAAGCTCCTGGTTGCAAGTGACGTTGCTGCACGCGGCCTTGACATTCCGGAAGTCAGCCACGTTTTCAACTATGACGTTCCGAGCAATGCCGAAGACTACGTCCACCGCATTGGCCGGACCGGTCGGGCCGGACGCTCGGGAACCGCCTATACGCTGGTGACTGGTGAAGACCAGAAGTATCTGGACGCGATCGAAACGCTCATCAACAAGACAATCGACTGGCAGGGTGAGGCCATGGACTTCGAGGCTGCAGCCAAGGAACGCAAGGCCCGACGGAAGACAGGAAAGCCCGCCAGGGCCGGTTCTTCAAGCAATGACAACGAGGCGGATCAGGCCAAGCCGGCCAGCCGACGGCGCGCGCAGACCAAGCCTCGTGATGCCGGAAACGGCGTAACCGAAGTGCAACCTGCGGAGACAGAATCAGCCCCCGTTGCAAAGTTTCCGCCGAAAGCCGGAAAGAAAAAACCGGCCGACGGCAAGTCGGAACCCGCCTTCAGTCCGGGTGTTCACATCCCCGCCTTCCTGTTACGTGAGCCTCGGCCCAAAAAGGCCTCATAACTTTACTTTATTTGGCGGAATGGCCGTAGACTTAACGGCTCCTTAAAACTTCCATCAGATTTTTATACATAGATCTTGCGGCCGTGTGGGGCGGCTCACGCAAGACTTTGGTGAGAGATTTCTGATGTCGGATGAAGACGACCATAAGCGGACGATAAAATACGGCGACTCCGCAATTAAATATATCAAGAAGAACGTATTGCCGGCATACCCGCGTTCCTATGAACTCTGGTACACCTATTCCGCCGGTTATAATCAGGGCCTGAACCGGGCGATCAATGAATCTATCAAGGCCAATGGACGCGTCACCACCGATGAGATGCTGACGCTCTATGGCCGCTTCCTGTCACCGACGCGTCTCGGCGACCGGTTGGACGAAGTCGGTATGCAGGTCTCCAAGGAAGTCGAGGAACTCGTCGACACCCTGAAACTGAGCACCGACGCTACGTCCGACTACGGTTCCGCACTGGAACAGGCCGGCGAAAAGATCAAGTCTGTTACGGACCCGGAAAAACTGCAGGCCTATTTGACCCATCTGGTGAAGTCGACCCAGAACGCGGTCACGTCAAACCGCAAGCTGGAAAGCCAGTTGCTGGAATCCAAGAAGCATATTGAAAGACTGCAATCGTCGCTCGAAGCGATCCGCTACGAGTCCCTCACCGACGAGTTGACCACACTCAACAATCGCAAGCATTTCGAAAATTCGATTGAACGGATTATCGACCAGTCAAAGGAAAGCGGACGCGGCTTCGCCCTGCTTATGACGGACGTTGATCACTTCAAGAAGTTCAATGATACCTACGGTCACCAGACGGGCGATCAGGTTCTTCGCCTTGTTGCCCTGGCGGTGAAACAGAATATCAAGGCGCAGGACATTGCCTGCCGTTATGGCGGAGAGGAATTTGCGATCATCCTGCCGCACGAGAGTCTCGAAGCAGCGGCCGAGATCGCGGAAAGCATCCGGACCGCAGTGATGTCGAAGGAACTGGTCAAAAGATCAACCGGAGAAAATCTTGGCCGGGTCACGATTTCCGTCGGCGTTGCGATATACCAGGCGATGGATACCGGACACTCGATCGTCTCGCGCGCGGACGAGGCGCTTTATGCGGCCAAAAACGCCGGCCGCAATCTTGTGAAGACCGAACTCGATCTGACCGAAAACCCAAACCAGGAAAACGTTGCCTGAGCGGAAGCCCCCGGGATCACAGCACTTCAACCTGATCGCGGCTCGTTGTGCGGACTACGCGTTTACGTCCAGGCCCATTTGCCAGAAGTCACTTTCCAGCCGGCAGGCTTTTTCAAAGAGTGACAGAAGTTTCGGGTAACGGTAGCCGGTCAGGTAGCGTTCGCCCGTTCGCTCCAGCCAGTCTGAAAAGGCCTCCGCCACTTCCTGATAGGCTTCTCCCGAATATTCCTGGATCCAGCGCCGATAGGCGTTGTCCGAACGGTCACCGCCGGCGCCTGCCAGATATGCTCCAATATCCGCGTATCCCAGAATACAGGGCGCCAGCGCCACCTGGAGGTCCAGAAGATCTCCGGACATGCCCGCATCCAGGACGAAGCGCGTATAGGCCATGGTGGGCGTATCTTCCGGAGCATTCTCGATGTCCACCCGGGTCATGCCCCAGGAACCGCAGAATTCTACATGCAGATCCAGTTCCACATCCAGAATGGCCTTTACGCCTTCCAGGCCTTGCCGCATGTCGGCAACGTCCGGGCTCTTGTAGACGCAGAGCGCGTAAGCACGCGCGAACTGGATCAGAAACAGATAGTCCTGCACGAGGTAATGTCTGAAGCACGCCTGCGGCAGGGTACCGTTCCCGAGAAGGTCGACAAATGCATGGCGAGTGTAATCGGTCCATTGCGGAGCCGCGTCGGCCTTGAGCCGTTCAATCAACTTCATGTAGACATGTTTTCCGGTGTTTGAACGTCGAAGGGTCTCAGCGCGAGAGCGCGCTCAGATCGGCTTCCTGAAGGGAAACGGATTCGCCGCATCCGCAGGCGGAAACCTCGTTGGGATTCCTGAAGACAAAACCGGACCGGAACTTCGTGACTTCGAAGTCCATCTGGGTCCCAAGGAGGAACAGCACGGCAGATGGATCGACGAAGAGCTTCGCGCCCTTGTCGTCAATGACGTCATCACCCGGCTTGGCTTCTTCAACCATATCCATGGTGTATTCCATGCCGGCGCAGCCACCCTTCTTGATGCCGACACGCAAGCCAATAGCGTTCTTGTCGGAGTTTTCAACCAGTTCCTTCACGCGCTCGGCGGCAGCTTCGGTCCGGGTCATGACCTGGAATTTTCCGGCGGAAGCCATTCAGTCCTCGCTCAGTTCCGGTTACCTAAAACCTGATATAGGGTTTCAGCTTATCGGATGTAAGGTTTCCAACTCAATACCAGTTGAGCGCAACCTTGGCCTCATCCGACATTCTGTCCGGCGACCAGGGCGGATCAAAGACCATGTCGACATTGACCGGGCCGACGCCCGCAACGGCGGAAACGGCATTTTCCACCCAGCCCGGCATTTCCCCGGCTACGGGGCAGCCAGGCGCCGTCAGCGTCATGTCGATGTTGATTGACCGGTCATCCTCGATGTCGACCTTGTAGATGAGCCCCAACTCATAGATATCGCAGGGTATTTCCGGATCATAGACCGTTTTCAGGGCCCCGATGATATCGGTGGTCAGCCGGTCCAGTTCGTCAGCCGGGATCGCGCTCTGGGACGATACTTCAGTCCTGAGTTCCTCGCCATCGGCGGCAGTGTCAATCGTGGTCGCGTTTTCCATAGGGGCCGTCCTTACCCGAAAAAACTCTGTGCCTTCAACAGGGCTTCATACAACGCGTCCACCTCCGCACGCGTGTTATAAAGCCCGAAACTTGCCCGACATGTAGAGGTCACGCCGTATTTTGCCAAGAGCGGCTGCGCGCAATGCGTACCGGCCCTGACCGCAACCCCTGCCCGGTCGATGATCGTCGCAACGTCATGCGCATGTGCTCCCTGCAACTCGAAGGACACGATTGCGCCCTTTCCCGGAGCGTCACCGAAGATGCGCAGGGAATTGATCTCGCGCAGCTTCTGGTGGGCATAATCCTTTAGATCCGCTTCGTGCCGTGCGATGTTTTCCCGGCCGAGCGCATCCATGTAGTCAAGTGCGGCCCCGAGGCCGATTGCCTGCACGATAGGCGGCGTACCGGCCTCGAACCGGTGCGGCGGATCGTTGTAGGTCACGATGTCCTCGGTGACGTCCAGGATCATCTCGCCGCCACCGTTGAACGGGCGCATCGCCTTCAGTTTCTCCGGCTTGGCCCATAGGACGCCAATTCCGGATGGCCCATAAACCTTGTGGCCGGTGAAGACATAATAGTCGCAATCGATGTCCTGCACATCCACCGGCAGGTGAACGGCCGCCTGGCTGCCGTCAACCAGAACCGGAATGCCGCGCTCATGCGCGATCCGGCAGACTTCCTTGACCGGAACGACTGTGCCCAGAACGTTGGACATATGGGTGACCGCAACAAGCTTTGTCCGGTCGCTCAAGGCGTCCGCGAAAGCGTCAAGATCAAAGGATCCGTCCTCGCGGACATAAACCCACTTCAGCCTGGAGCCATGGCGTTCACGGTGAAAGTGCCACGGAACGATGTTTGAATGGTGCTCCATGATGGAGAGCACGATCTCGTCGCCTTCGCCGAAGGTCTCCGGCCCCAGCCCGTAGGACACGAGGTTGATCGCTTCCGTCGTCGATTTGGTGAAAACGACCTCGTCAACAGACTTGGCGTTCAGGAAGCGGCGCACCTTTTCACGCGCAGCTTCGTAGTTGTCCGTCGCCGTGTTGGAAAGATAATGCAGGCCGCGATGGACATTGGCATACTCTTCAGAATAAGCCTTCGTGACCGCGTCGATTACGGCCTTGGGCTTCTGCGCCGAAGCACCATTGTCCAGATAGACAAGAGGCTTGCCGTAAACCTCCCGCGACAGGATCGGAAAATCCTTGCGGATGGCTTCGACGTCATAACCCGTGGCCCTGTTGGCCTCTTCTGCGGTGGCGACCGTCATGCGGCGCAGCTCCTGTTCCAATCAGCTCAATACGATTTCAGTGCCCGGCAAGCCAGTCGCGCACGCGCGCTTCCAGACCTTCGGTCACGTCGTCTTCGCCGTATTCCTCAATGGCTTCCGCCAGGAAGGCCAGGACCAACAGGGTCTTGGCTTCGGCTTCCGGAATGCCCCGTGCTCTTAGGTAAAAGAGCAGATCCTCGTCTATCTGTCCGCTGGTCGCACCATGGGCGCAGATCACGTCGTCAGCGAAGATCTCCAGTTCCGGCTTGTTCGCCATCTCCGCTTCTTCGGACAGAAGCAGAGCCTGGGTCATCATTTCGCCGTCGGTCTTCTGGGCATGCTGGGCAACATTGATGCGGCCCTGATAGACGCCCTTTGCCCGGCCGTCGAGCACGGTCTTGAAGAATTCTCGGCTGTTGCAATGGGGAACGGAGTGATCGACTACCAGTGTCTGGTCGGCAAGATCGTCGCCGCCAGCCATGCTCACGCCGTAGATCTTGGCTTCCGAATTTTCACCGGTGAACTCGATGAACTGCTGGTTGCGGGTAAACCGCGGTCCGGCGATGAACCCGAGGGACTTGAATTCGGCTTCGCCGCCAATTTTGGCAACGGTGGTGAAGAGCCGCGCTGCTTCCGACTTGCCAACGATCAGGCGGGTTGCCGCAAGCGACGCGCCGTCTGCCAAGTCGTAATCGAACACGGCGTTGAGTTCGCCCTTGCCCGTATCCCCGACAAAGGTCTCCAGAAGACGCAGTTTTGCACCCTTGCCCACAACAATCCGGTTGCGGGTGATCTGGGCACCTGCCGAGGCCGCGACCTGCACCAGTTCGACCGGTTTCGACAGTTCCGCGCCGTCCTTGACCTCGACAACAACGCCGCCTTGCACAAAAGCCGTGTTCAGCGCGATTACGCCATCGCCGTCTCCGGATTTGGGAGCGGACAACAAACCGCCCCCCTGCTCACCCGCCAGCGCATCGCAAAGACTGGTGACGGTGAGGCCTTCGGCTGCGAGCGCGTCCACATCCGAGAGTTCTGCCAGAAAAGCACCGTTCGCAATGACGATCCGGAACCGGTCGAGATCTCCGAAGGTCTCATGGCTGTCCAGGGCCGCCTTGACGGAATCCGCGTCAGCGGCAGCCGCGAGCGGCGCTGCGGACTTCATGAAAGCCCGCAAGTCGGAATATTTGTATTCTTCCACGCGCCGGTGCGGCAGGCCCTTTGAGCGGATACTATCGACTGCGGCTTCCCGAAGCGCGGTCACCGCGACTGAACCGGACAATCCGCCCTTGGCACCGTCAAAACGTTCGAACAGATCGTTTTCAGCCTGCGTGTGCTTTATGGGTACACTTGCGTTCATGTCGCCCTGCCCCCTCAGGCTGCCGTATCGATGTAATCGGCGTAGCCGTTCTTTTCCAGCTCGAGCGCCAGATCCTTGTCGCCCGTCTTGACGATGCGGCCCTTGGAAAGAACATGCACAACGTCGGGCACGATGTGGTCGAGAAGACGCTGGTAGTGCGTGATAACGACCATGGCCCGTTCCGGAGAGCGCAGCTTGTTGACGCCTTCGGAAACGATCCGGAGCGCGTCGATATCGAGGCCCGAATCCGTCTCATCGAGCACGCAAAGTTTCGGCTCCAGCAATGACATCTGCAGGATTTCCGCACGCTTCTTCTCGCCACCCGAAAACCCGACATTGAGCGGGCGCTTCAGCATGTCCATGGAAACGTTCAGGTGGCTTGCGGCCGCTTTCACGCGCTTCATGAAGTCCGGAATGGAGAGCGTGTCTTCGCCGCGCGCCTTGCGCTGCGCGTTCATCGCGGTCTTCAGGAATTCCATGGTCGCAACACCCGGAATCTCGATCGGGTACTGGAACGCCAGGAACATGCCGGCGGCCGCCCGCTCGTCCGGCTCCATGTCGAGCATGTTTTCGCCGTTGAAGAGGATCTCGCCCTCGGTGACTTCATAGTCGTCCTTGCCGGCCAGAATATAGGACAGCGTCGACTTGCCGGAGCCGTTCGGCCCCATGATGGCGTGCACTTCACCGGCTTTGACGGTCAGGTCGATGCCGCGCAGGATTTCGGTTTCGTCTTCCGCGATGCGGGCATGCAGGTTTTTGATCTCAAGCATTGAGATTTTCCTCGTAATTCAGCGGACTTTCTAAGCCCGTAACAAATCAGTCTTCATATGGGCTCTTAGCCCACGGATCCTTCCAGGCTGATCGAAATCAGCTTCTGTGCCTCGACGGCGAATTCCATCGGCAGCTGCTGGATGACGTCCTTGACGAAGCCGTTGACGATCAGCGCCACCGCCTCCTCTTCCGACAGGCCACGCTGCAAGCAATAGAACATCTGGTCGTCCGAGATCTTCGAGGTGGTGGCCTCGTGCTCGAACTGGGCCGATGCGTTCTTGCTCTCGATGTAGGGCACGGTGTGTGCGCCGCATTCCTGTCCGATCAGAAGGCTGTCGCACTGGGTGAA
>NZ_JBNKYW010000028.1:0-27797 GCF_050301095.1 Roseibium sp. | reverse complement strand
TGTCGTTGGTTGTCCCGGCAAAGACGGCGGGGGACATGAAGTAGCCCTCGGTGGCCCGCTCCACACGCGTGCCGCCGCACAGCAGCTCCGCACCTTCGCTCTTTCCGGTTGCGATGTAGCCGAAGTTCTGGTCGAGCTGGCTTGCGCTGACGACCGGCCCGATCTGGGTGCCGTCCTCCAGCGCATGTCCGACCTTGAGAGCCTCGGCTGCGCGCACCAGGCGTTCCACGAAGGCATCGTGGACCTTCTCGTGAACGATCAGACGGCTTGCCGCCGTACACTTCTGGCCCGTTCCTCCGAAGGCGGCGTTGGCGGCATGGGCGACGGCGAAATCAAGATCGGCGTCGTCCATGATCAGCATGGGGTTCTTCGACCCCATTTCCATCTGCACCTTGGTCATGTTGGTGACCGCAGCAGCGGCAATCGAGCGGCCGACCGGAACCGACCCGGTGAAGCTGATGGCATCGACCTCGCGGCTTTCTATCAGCCTCTGGCCGACGTCACGGCCCGGGCCGCTAACAAGGTTGAAGAGGCCTGCGGGAATATCCTGACGTGCGATGATCTCCGTCAGCGCAACCGCGCTGGCCGGTGTCAGGTTGGCGGGTTTCCAGACGACGGCGTTGCCGAAGGCGAGGGCAGGGGCGATCTTCCAGGCAGGCGTTGCCACCGGAAAGTTCCAGGGGCTGATGATGGCAACGACACCGACCGGCTCACGCCGGACGTCGATCTCGATGCCCGGACGCACGCTTTCGGCGAGATCGCCATGCTGGCGCAGCGTTTCGGCCGCGAAGTAGGTGAAGAACTGGCCGGCACGGTAGACCTCGCCCTTTCCTTCGGCGAAGGGCTTGCCTTCCTCGCGTGACAGCAGCAGGCCGATCTCTCCGGCCCGTTCCATCAGTTCGGTGCCGATGGTCATGAGGACGTCGTGACGTTTCTGAACGCCTGCGCGCCACCAAAGAGGCTGCGCGGCACGGGCCGCGGCAAGGGCTTCGTCAAGTTGATCCGCCCCGGCCTGGCCGTAGGTTCCGATCACATCCGACAGGTCCGAGGGGTTCCGGTTCTCGATTACAGTTGCGCCCTTGTCCCAACGGCCGGCGATATAGATCCCGCTATGGTCAGTCATGGTGTCTCCCAGAGTTGCTGGGATCATCTAGACATCGGACCTGGTTTCAGACAATCTGGAAGTTCTGAATGTTTTTTCAGGAAAACTGAAATGGCTATCAAGCTGGAAATGCTGAGGATCTTTCGCACCGTCGCCGAGCAGGGCACGCTCGCGGGGGCCGCCAATGCACTCGGTCGGACACCGTCGGCGCTCTCCATGATGCTGGCGCAGTTGGAAGACGAACTCGGGGCGCCTCTATTCGAGACCGACAGGAAGAACCGGTTGACGCCTCTGGGTGAACTGGTGCTGGCGGAAAGCACACATGCGACCGACACATTCGACAGGAGCCGGGATGCGATCCGGCGCTATGTGTCCTCCACGGCCGGTACCGTGCGGATCATCACGGTGCCCTCTGCCGCGGTGACCCTGCTGCCGGAACGGATCGCCGCCTTTTCCCGGCAGCATCCGGACGTCCGGCTGGAGATCAGCGACGCCGACAGCCGCTCGGTCCGGCGGCGCATCCGGCTGGAGGAAGCCGACATCGGGATCGTCACCAGCACACCCGATGCGCCCGAAGAAGGGACGGTGGTTCAGCAGGACGATCTCGGCATCGTGTTTCGAAAGGGCGGCGAAATCGCTCAACGGCTTGCCGCCGGCGATGAGCCGAGCTGGTCGCTGGCACGCCTTGAACCTTTCATTGATAATGCGCTTTGTGCCTTGGTCAGGAACGGAGACGTCGAAGTCATCCGCGAGCAGTGCACCCTCGAAGCGAGAAACACCACCGCCTTGCTGTCCTTCGTCCGAGAAGGGCTGGGGGCAACCATCCTGCCGGAGGGGGCGGTCGCGCATCAGGGGGGCGAGATCGGCTTTGCGCGCCCGGCCGATCCGCTTGCTCAGCGTCAGCTCCGGATGATCCGCAACCCGGACCGCCGCCTCAGCCCGGTGGCCGAAGCCTTCTGGAAGCTGATCGCGGAGCGGGCGCAGTCGAGTTGTACGAGCACTTCAACAAGCCGCGACTCGACCGTCCAGGGCCGCTGACCATCCCGCTTGTAAGCTCGGTGAACTTAACAGATCAACCGATTGCATTTTGCAATCGGATTTGCGAGGGTTGATTTGACCGCAAATTGAATTCGGATTGGAGTGTGTTGTGTCCAAACTAAAGGTGTGCTGCTTTGGTCTTTCTCTGGATGGTTATGGCGCGGGTCCGGACCAAAGCCTGGAAAACCCGCTCGGTGTCGGTGCCATGGCGCTGCATGAGTGGTTCTTTCCAACGCGAACGTTCCAGTCGATGGTTCTGTCGAAGGACGGCGGCACAACCGGCCCTGACGACGATTTTGCCCGGGCGGGGTTTGAAAATGTCGGCGCCTGGATCCTTGGCCGGAACATGTTCGGTCCGGTCAGAGGTGATTGGCCGGATGACACCTGGAAGGGCTGGTGGGGGGACTGTCCGCCCTATCACACCGATGTTTTCGTTCTCACCCACTATCCGCGCGCACCCGTTGTCATGGAAGGGGGAACGACGTTTCACTTCGTCACCGAGGGCATCGAGACGGCGCTGGGCCGGGCCAGGGACGCGGCCCAGGGCAAGGATATCAGGGTCGGCGGCGGTGTCGCCACGATCCGGCAATTTCTCGCGGCCGGACTGATCGACGAAATGCATCTCGTCCTGTCGCCGTGTCTGTTAGGGACGGGAGAAAGTCTTTTTGCCGGACTGGACATGGCCGCGCTTGGCTACCGGGTCAAATCCTCCGCTTCGACGGACACCGCGACGCACATCAGGATCGACCGCGGGAACTGAAGTCCAGTCCGGTTTCCCGTGCACCTTCTCGAAACACAAAAAAGGCCACCCCGGTTTTCCGGGATGGCCCATTTTCTTGTATTGATTGGTCCTAATTAGAGGGCCGCGCCGTCGATCTTCGACAGCAGCGCATCGACGCTGCCGCGGGCATCGCCATAGTACATGCGCGTGTTTTCCTTGTAGAACAGCGGGTTCTCGATGCCGGAGTAACCGGTGCCCTGGCCGCGCTTCAGCACGAACACCTGCTTGGACTTCCAGACTTCCAGAACCGGCATGCCGGCGATCGGCGAGTTCGGGTCTTCCTGGGCAGCCGGATTGACGATGTCGTTGGAGCCAATGACGATCGCGATGTCCGTTTCCGGGAAATCCTCGTTGATCTCGTCCATTTCCATCACGATGTCGTAGGGCACCTTGGCCTCGGCCAGCAGCACGTTCATGTGGCCCGGCAGGCGACCGGCGACCGGGTGGATCGCAAAACGGACTTCCTTGCCGGACGAACGCAGCTTGCGCGTCAGTTCGGACACCGCGTTCTGTGCCTGGGCCACCGCCATGCCGTAGCCCGGCACGATGATGACGCTGTCGGCGTCGTTGAGCGCGGCTGCAACACCGTCGCTGTCGATGGCAATCTGTTCACCCTCGACCTCCATCGCCGGACCGGTCACGTTGCCGAAACCGCCGAGGATCACCGAGATGAACGAGCGGTTCATCGCCTTGCACATGATGTAGGAAAGGATCGCACCGGAGGAGCCGACCAGCGCGCCGACGACGATCAGGAGATCGTTGCCGAGCGAGAAGCCGATGGCCGCCGCCGCCCAACCCGAATAGGAGTTCAGCATCGACACCACCACCGGCATGTCGGCACCGCCGATGCCCATGATCAGGTGATAGCCGATGAAGAAGGCCAGCAGCGTCATCAGGATCAGAGTCCAGATACCCGCCCCGTTCAGGAACATTATCAGGAGCAGCAGGCTGAGGATCGCGGCGCCGGCGTTGAGTGCGTGCCCGCCCGGCAGCTTTTCCGCCTTGGACGTCAGCTTTCCGGCCAGCTTGCCGAAAGCGACGACCGAGCCGGTGAAAGTGACCGCCCCGATGAAGACACCGAGGAAGACCTCGACCTTGAGGATCGACTGTTCGACCGGGGTCTTGTGGGCCAGGATCGCGGCAAAGCCTTCAAGCGCATTGCGCTCTTCCTCGCCCATGGCCAGCACTCGGCCGAGTTCGATGTAGGCGTTGAAGCCGACGAAGACGGCGGCAAGGCCGACCAGCGAGTGCATGGCGGCCACAAGTTGCGGCATCTCGGTCATCTGCACGCGCTGGGCGACAAAATAGCCGATGAGGCCGCCACCGGCGATCAGGATCAGTGACAGCAGCCAGAGGCCGGAGCCCGGGCCGACAAGCGTCGCCGCAACCGCCAGCCCCATGCCGGCAATACCGTACCAGACCGCACGTTTCGCGCTCTCCTGACCCGAAAGGCCGCCGAGCAAGAGGATGAACAGAACAGCCGCAACCACATAGGCGGCAGTCGTGAAACCGAATTCCATCTCTCGGCCTCCTTTAGGATTTCTGGAACATGGCGAGCATGCGCCGGGTGACGAGGAAACCGCCGAAGATGTTGATCCCGGCCATGAAGACGGACAGACCCGCCAGCAGGATCACCAGGAAGGATCCCGACCCGATCTGCATCAGGGCGCCGAGGATGATGATCGACGAAATGGCGTTGGTCACCGCCATCAGCGGCGTGTGCAGCGAGTGGCTGACGTTCCAGATCACCTGGAAGCCGACGAAGACCGCCAGCACGAAGACGATGAAATGCTGCATGAAGCTTGCCGGGGCGACGAGGCCGACGAGCAGCATCAGAAGGCCGCCGATGGCCAGCAGGCTCACCTGCTGCTTGGTCTGGGCCTTGAAGGCGGCAACTTCCTTGGCGCGGGCTTCCTCCGGTGTCAGTTCCTTCGGCTTTTCCTTCGGCTTCGCCGCGATTGCCTGCACTTTCGGCGGCGGCGGCGGGAAGGTGATTTCGCCCTGGAAGGTGACGGTCGCGCCGCGGATGACATCGTCTTCCATGTTGTGGACGACCTGACCGTCCTTCTCCGGCGTCAGATCCGTCAACATGTGGCGGATGTTGGTCGCATAAAGGCTCGAGGACTGGTTCGCCATGCGCGAGGGGAAGTCCGTGTAGCCGATGATGGTGACGCCGTTTTCGGTCACGATCTTCTCGTCCGCCACCGTGCCTTCGGCATTACCGCCGCGCTCGGCCGCAAGGTCGACGATCACCGAGCCGGGCTTCATCGACTTGATCATGTCTTCCAGCCACAGCTTCGGCGCCGGGCGGTTCGGGATCAGGGCCGTGGTGATTACGATGTCGATATCCGGGGCGATCTCGCGGAACTTGGCAAGCTGGGCTTCGCGGAATTCCGGCGAGGAGACGCTGGCATAGCCGCCGGTCGCGGCGCCGTCCTGCTGCTCTTCCTCAAAATCGAGATAGACGAATTCAGCGCCCATGGATTCGACCTGCTCGGCCACTTCCGGGCGTACGTCGAAGGCATAGGTGATGGCGCCGAGCGCCGTGGAGGTGCCGATGGCGGCGAGACCGGCAACGCCGGCGCCGACGATCAGCACCTTGGCCGGCGGAACCTTGCCGGCGGCGGTGATCTGGCCGGTGAAGAAGCGGCCGAAGTTGTTGCCTGCCTCGATCACGGCGCGGTAACCGGCGATATTGGCCATGGACGAGAGGGCATCCATCTTCTGCGCGCGCGAGATGCGCGGCACCATTTCCATGGCGATCACATTGGCACCGGAGGCCTTTGCTTTCTCAAGACCGTCTTCGTTGCCACCCGGATTGAAGAAGGAAATCAGGGTCTTGCCCTTGGTGAGGTAGCCCAGTTCCTTGTCGTCGGGCTGGCGGACCTTGGAAATGATGTCCGCTTTTTTCCAGAGGCTTGCGGCGGTCTTGACGATCTCGACGCCTGCCTCCTCATAAGCTTTGTCTGAAAAACCGGCGGCGGCGCCCGCTCCGCTTTGGATCAGGCAGGAATAGCCCAGTTTCTGTAATTGCTTTGCCGACTCCGGGGTCATCGCAACACGATTCTCCCCGGGGAAGGTTTCCTTCGGTGTGCCGATTTTTAGGGCTTCTGACATATGTCGCTCCAAACTGGTGACGAGGGAGTGGCCTATGGAAAGGTGCCCGTACGATTCGGTGAAAATCCACCGTTGCCGCCCGGACCTGACAAGCGCGCAGCGAATATAGAAACGAAAATTTTACTTATGACAAGGTGTCTTTAAGGTGGCTTTGTACGGTATTTCCGTACGCGTCGGAAAAAACCGGTATTCCTGACCCGGTGTTCATCAGCCTTACTTGAGAACAGAAACCCGTTTTCAAGCGGAGCGCCTAGCCGGAATACTCAGAAAGACCGCCGAAATAGTAATTTTTTCCCGGAGTTTCGCCGTTCGCACTGATCCTGGGCAAATTTAATCAATTTAAAGACCAGCGGCGGCGGCAAGAAAAAAACTCGCCACCGCCTGAAGAAATTATTCCGCTGCGGATTCCAGAACCTGTTTTGCGTCCAGGTCTGCGGCATCGTGCCGCTCCGGAACCTGCTCGTGATCGTCGCCCCAGGTACGGTTGACCTTGCGTCCGCGCACGACGGCCGGACGCGCGTCGATCTTCTGCGCCCAGTTCACGAGGTGCTTGTATTCGTGAACGGAGAGGAATTCCGCCGCATCGTAGGACCGGCCGAGAACCATGCCGCCATACCAGGGGAAGATCGCCATGTCGGCAATCGTGTAGTCGTCACCCGCGATATAGGGCCGTTCGGCAAGCGTCTTGTCCAGAACGTCCAGCTGGCGCTTGGTTTCCATGGTAAACCGGTCGATGGGGTATTGGAACTTTTCCGGTGCATAGAAATAGAAGTGGCCGAAGCCGCCGCCGACATAAGGGGCGGAGCCCATCTGCCAGAACAGCCAGTTCAGGGTTTCGGTGCGGGCGGCCGGATCTTCGGGCAGGAACGCGCCGAACTTCTCCGCCAGATAAAGCAGGATGGATCCGGATTCGAAAACCCGCGTCGGTGGCGTGGTGCTGGTGTCGACAAGGGCGGGGATCTTGGAATTCGGATTCGCGCCGACGAAGCCGCTGGAGAACTGGTCGCCTTCATTGATGCGGATCAGCCAGGCGTCATATTCCGCGCCCTCAAAGCCAAGCGCCAGCAACTCCTCCAGCATGATGGTGACCTTGACGCCATTGGGCGTTGCCAGGGAATAGAGCTGCAGCGGGTGCTTGCCCACCGGCAGGTCTTTCTCGTGGGTGGCGCCGGACACCGGACGGTTTATATTGGCAAACTGGCCGCCGCTAGGTTGTTCCCACTTCCAGACTTTTGGGGGGATGTAAGGAATGGTTTCGCTCATGAAATTCAGTCTCCGGAACAGGGCAGACAGGATCAGACGTGACGAAAAGGATGGATCGTAATATTCCGATACATCGCAATCTTACGATTAGATAAGCTGCCTGTTCCGTTTTGACTAGGGGGAAAAGCTTCAATTCCTCCAGAAAAATGCCAATAGTTGGCCAAGTTGCTGTGCAAATTCACTTTTTTCGAGTGGAACTCACAAAATTTCTCACATGAGGTCCTCTTCGAAGGGAAACTGGGACAGAATTTCGACGCCGGTGTCGGTGATGAGCACCTGCTGTTCCAGCTTCACCCCCTCCCTGGCGCCTTCCGCTCCTATATAGCTTTCCACGCAAAGGGTCATGCCCGGTTCGATGGTGCCGTCATAACCGGCGTCCGGAAAATCCCCGTGATGGTAAAGGTACGGGTACTCGCCTGTCATGCCGCAGCCGTGCGCGGAGAGATAATAGCGGTTGGCAAAATATGTTTCCGGAATGTCCCAGGCCCTGTCGGCATAATCGCGGAAGCTCAGGCCGGGCTTGAGGATGTTCAGGTTATGATGCACCTGCTCAAAGGCGACCTTGTAGAGTTCGCGCTGCGCGTCCGTCGGCTTGTCCGGCCCGGAATGGAAGGTTCTGGAAAAATCGGCGTAGTAGCCGTGACAGCCGACGACATCCGTGTCGAGCGCGATCAGTTCGTTTCGGCCGATGACGTTGTCTGAGGTTTCCTGAAACCAGGGATTGGTGCGGCTGCCGGCATTCAGGAGCCGCGTTTCCACATAGTCGCCGTTCTGTTCGATGACCGACTTGTGCAGCACGGACCAGAGCTCGGCTTCGGTGAGGCCCGGACGGATTGCCTCGCGCAGCTTGCCGACACCGATCTCGGTGGCGCGCAGCGAGGCGAGGACGCATTTCATTTCTTCCGGCGACTTGATCGCACGCGCCATTTCCACCGGCTCCTGCGCATCGGCGATGCGCAACCCTTTTTCCTTCAAGGCAATTGCGGTTCCTGCGTTCAGCCGCTCCAGGCCGACGGTGGCATCCTTCAAACCGGTCAGTTCGTGCACGAGGTCCGCCATTTCCGCAGCCCATGCCCTTTCCCGTTCAGCAATATGAGGACCGGCGGCAACGAAACTTGCCGTTTTGGCCGGACGGACCTCGTCGACGGTCTCAAAGCCTTCGCCCAGGTGCAGGCAGCCGGTGAATTCGAACAGGATGGACCGGTCTTGCGTCATGAGCAGATAGCGCGAGGGGGCGTTGCGCATGGAAAAGACCTGCATGTTCCGCGTGCCGGTGGCATAGCGGATGTTGATGGGGTCGGACAGGATCACCGCATCGATGTCATATTCCGCCATCTTTTGCCGCACCCGCTGCTGCCGGTAGAGACGCACGGCCTTGAGATCGATTCCCGCTTGCTCCGGTGTCCGGTCCAGCTGAGCCAGTCCGACAAGGTCGCTCCGTTCCGCGTGCCAGTCCAGTTCGGCCATCAAGATCCCTCCAATTCGACTTTGAGGAATAATGACATCTGCTGATCCAACAAAAAGGCTGGAAAAAGTCGAAGCTAAGGATAACCTGAGGGAATGCAAAGCTATCGCAAATCCCTGCCGCCGCTCGACACGCTGGTTTTTTTCGAGGCCGCCATGCGGCATCAGAATTTCACCGAGGCGGCCGACGAGCTGTTCGTGACACAGGCTGCCGTGTCCAAACGTATCCGGCAGCTCGAGACCTGGTTGGGCGTGGACCTGTTCGAACGGGCGGGGAGGCGGCTGGTGCCGACAGAAGCGGGTTCCTATCTGGCGGAAAAGGCAGGTATGACGCTGGATTACCTGGATCAGGCCCTGCGCACGCTCAAGATGCCGGAGCGGCCCACGGTCCGGATTGCCTGTGTCACGGCTCTCGGGGCATTCTGGTTGCAGCCGAAACTGAAGGATTTCGCCTTGTCGGAGGACGCTTGCCTGTTAAACTTGGCAACTGCAGACGATCTCGGTGACCTTTTGCGTCCGGAGCATGATCTCGTCATTCTGCACGGTGACGGACGTCTTCCCGGCTGGTCGACGCAGCTCCTGTTTCTGGAGGTGTTGGTACCGGTCGGGACCCGTGACGTCATTTCCGCCGTGCAGGCGGGCGAGGCGGACGGCAAACCGCCGCTGCTTAACTATCCCCGGCTGGCCCCCAACTGGATCGATTGGCCGGGGTGGATACAGAAAACCGGGCGAACCGAATTTCTGTCCTATCCGGCACAGCTCTGCACGACCTACAACCAGTCCATTGGCCGGGCCTTGAAAGGGCAGGGACTTGCACTCGGTGCCCTGCCGCTGCTTGGGGACGAGATCGACAGCGGCCGGCTCGTACCGCTCGACAGCGCAACACTGTCGACCGGCAAGGGCTACTACATCGCCTGGCCGGACATGCGGCCGCTTGGCGGCGAGGCCGAGCGGTTGAAATCGGTCCTTACCAGAAAATAGACAGGAACCGCGCTTCCTGACCTGTCCAATGCCGGCAGATGCTCTTTCAAAGTGTTTCGGAGAAGAGAATTGCCGGCTTCTGCTGGACGGCAGGCAGGTTCGGAGAAGTTGTCTGGTTGTGCTGTTTTTGTGGCTCAATTTTTACGATCAGGAATTGGTTGAAAACCTTCTGGCTGCATGCTGATTGATTGATTTTCAACAGAAAGTCCCGTTGTGTTGAATGGACGATGGTCGAATGACGAGATGAGTTGCCGAAACCGTGAGAAGCATTGGCCGAAGAGCGACAATAATTGGTCTGATCCTCATGTGTTTCAGTACGAAGGTGGTCGCTGAGCCCAGGACCATTCGCATCGCTGCCATCGACTGGTGTCCCCAGATTTGCCCTCAACAGGACGACGAGGGCTATATTATCGACATTGTGAGGGAAATTTTCGAGGCCGGACCCTACAGGCTGGAGATCGAAATCTACCCGTGGTCGCGTGCCATTCAGTATGTCAGGGCGGGAAAGGCCCATGCGTTGTTGTCACCCGCAAAAGCAGAGGCGCCCGACCTTGTGTTCCCCGAACAGGAAGTCGGCCGTCAAAGGATGTGTTTCTTTGTGCTCAAGGACAGTCACTGGAAATTTGACGGTACCGCTTCTCTGGAAGGCCATCTGACTGGCGTGGCATCGGATACTTCTGTTGAAGAGCTGAACCAGTTTATCAACGACAGGGGGGATCTGTTTTTCAGGCAGCCCTATAGCGATGAATACATCGAAGACAGCGTGAACATGCTCTATGCAGGGCGGATAAACAGTTTCTTGTTCACCTACAACACGACCCTTCACGCGATGCGGGCAATGGGCGTGGAGGAAGACATTCGTTCCGCAGGTTGTGTCTCGGACGCGAAGATCTACATGGCGTTTTCGCCCTTGCCCGGTCTGGCGCCGGAAGTGCGGGAAATGACGGCCTTCTTTGACAAGGCAATGACGAAGTTCAAGGCGGCCGGCCGGTGCGCCGAAATCATGGACCGATACGGACTGGCCGATTGGAGCGCGCCCGAGGACGGAAGCGGATCTTATACCAACCGCGATTGATAGAATTCACCGATGGGCTTGGTACCAGGCGCACGCCCGGTACCGGGGATGATCTTCTGCCGAGTGGGGGGCAATTTCCGCCATCGGCTTGACCGGTTGCCAAATCAGCCGGTGGAAACATCGTTTCCTACGACCGCACCACATAGACCGAGCAGTTGGAGTGACGCACGACCCGTGCCGCATTCGGCCCGAGCAGGAATTCCTTCAGTGCCGGCTTGTGCGCGCCGATCACGATCAGGTCGGTCCCGGCCTGTGCGGCGACCTCCAGAATTTCCTCATAGATGGATCCGGTGGAAACGATATGCCGGACGCTCTTGTTCCGGTCTTCGCCCAGCACATCGCAGACCATTTTGGTCAGGGCTTCCCGGGTCTTGGAAACCATCTCTCCCTGAAAGTTCTCGTCGAAGTAGGACCCCACCAGCGTCATGCCGAAATTCGGCACCACGGTAATGACATCAAGCTGGGCATCATCGAGACGCGCAAGCTTGTCGGCTGTTTTCAGGACCTCCTTGTCGCTCTCATGCGACAGGTCGATGGCACATAGAACGGATTTTACGGTCATGCCGGCACTCCTTCCTTGCGGCCCGCACGGCTACGTTGCAGCAGGTAAACCAGAAACACCAGGACAAAGCCTGGAATGAACACGAGCTCCTTGGGAAGCTGCGCGATCTTGATCCGGGCGGACTGAACGACGACCGGCTGATCGGCGTAGAAGTCGTAATTGCCGAGGGTCTCGAAGTACGGTGTGCCGGCGAAGGGCTCTTCCAGCTTCACTGCGCCGTCTTCGTTCAGAACGGTGAGGCCCAGTGCTGCCAGGCGTGCCTCGCCGCCATCTTCCGTTCCGGTCGTCAGAACGATTGTCTTGTCAACGCTCTGTCCGGTGTCGAAGTCGGGCCCGTTGACAATGATCCGGACTTCTTCACCAGACGGTGCGTTCCCGATCGCCTGCACGAGCTGGGCGGGCTGGACGGCTTCATAGGGCGGCTGGATCCTGTCCATGAAGAAGTCCGGCCGGAACAGCACGAAAGAGGCCAGAATGAGCGCGATGCTTTCGTAGATCCGGCTCTTGGTGATGAAATGGCCCATCGTGCCGGCCGTGAAGACCAATATCGCGATTGTCGCGACGACGAAGACGGTCACGCCCTGGTACCAGGTCACGTCGATCAGCAGAAGATCCGTGTTGAAGATGAACACGAATGGCAGCGCGACCGTTCTGAGCGAATAGAAGAAGGCCGTGAACCCGGTCTTGATCGCGTCCCCGCCCGAGACCGCGGCGGCGGCGAAGGAGGCCAGTCCCACCGGTGGCGTCACATCCGCCATGATGCCGAAATAGAAGACGAAAAGATGCACGGCGATCAGCGGCACAATCAGGCCGGACTGGGCACCGAGTTCGACCACGACCCCGGCCATCAGCGAGGAAACGACGATGTAGTTGGCCGTTGTCGGCAGCCCCATTCCGAGAATGAGGGACAACATGCCGACGAATACAAGCATCAGGATCAGATTCCCGCCGGAGATAAATTCGACGAGATCCGCCATTACCTGGCCAATGCCGGTCAGCGTCACCGTGCCGACGATCACGCCGGCGGTCGCCGTGGCAAGGCCGATGCCGATCATGTTGCGGGCGCCGTCGATCATGCCGTGGGCCAGATCGTTGATGCCTTCCTTGAAGGCTTCGGCGCGTTCGCTCTCTCCCCGGAACAGAGCCTTGATCGGGCGTTGTGTCAGCAGGATCACGAAGAGCAGGGCCGTCGCCCAGAAGGCGGAGAGGCCCGGGGATTTCTGCTCGATCATCAGGAAATAAACCAGCACGACGATCGGCAGCAGGTAGTAGAGGCCGGCCTTGTAGATTTCTCCGATGTCGGGAAGCTTGATGTCCTGGGCGTTGGGGTCGTCCGGATGCAGGTCTTCAACACTGGCTGCCAGTTTCAGAAGGACGAGATAGGCGACGAAAACGAGAACCGCGAGGATCCAGCCTGCGCCGTCCGGCACGGCGGCGGCGATCCAGCCGACCGGATATTTGATGCCGTAGCACAGCGCCGCAAACCCGGCAAAGAAAGCCATCATTCCGATGATGGTGCGCAGGGTTGACACCGTCTTGTGCCCTATGGTGGGCATATTCCGCTTAACGGCTTCCAGATGCACGATATAGACAAGCGCGATGTAGGAGATGACCGCGGGCAGGGCGGCGTGGGTGATCACGTCCACATAGGAGATGCCGACGTATTCCACCATCAGGAAGGCGGCGGCCCCCATCACCGGCGGCATGATCTGACCGTTGACCGAAGAGGCCACCTCGACGGAGCCGGCCTGTTCGGAGGTGAAGCCGACCCGTTTCATCAGCGGAATCGTGAAGGTGCCGGTGGTCACCACGTTTGCGATGGAGGAACCGGAGATCAGGCCGGTCGCGGCCGAGCCGACAACGGCGGCCTTGGCCGGGCCCCCCTTCAGGTGACCGAGTGCGCCGAAGGCCATCTTGATGAAGTAGTTGCCCGCGCCCGCCTTGTCCAGCAGGGCACCGAAGAGCACGAACAGGAACACGAACTTGGTCGAGACGCCAAGGGCGATGCCGAACACGCCTTCGGAGGTGATCCACATGTGGCTCATCGCTTTTTTCAGCGAGGCCCCCTTCCAGCGGATCACTTCCGGGACCCATTCGGAAGAACCGAAGAAGACATAGAGCAGGAAGACCGTGGCCACTCCAGCCATGGCGGGGCCGAGGGTACGGCGCGCCGCCTCGAACAGGACAATGACGCCTGACAGGGCGAACCACATGTCGACATCGTCGGCCAGGCCGCCATTGTCGACGATCTTCTGGTAGAAGAAATAGCCATATAGAGCGATGAAGGTGCCGTACAGGGCAAGGAACCAGTCCTGGATCGGAACATGATGGCGCGGGCTGCTTTTCAGGGCCGGGTAGGCCATGAAGGCCAGGAACATGGCGAAGGCGAGATGAAGCTGGCGGCTGTTGTTGATCACGTCGGCCGGCAGGACATTATAGACAATGGGAGACGCCAGAAGAACCTGGAAGGTCGACCACAGAAGGGCAACGCCCGCCAGCAGCATGCCCACCGGGCCGGCCGGGTTCCGCGAACCGGAATCGGACGCGGCGACAATTTCCTGAAGCTCTTCTTCGGACAGGCCCTGACCGGACGTCTTCAAGTTTGCCTGGTTCTGTTCCGACATGAATATCCCCCCGGGTCAACCGGCTGATGCGCAGTGCCGGTTCTCTCCAAAAACCGGTCCGGACGGCACTGGCCGTTCGGACGATCGTCAATCCTTGCAAGAGCGCTTGTCCGGCCCATGAAAACATCCGGGCCTGCGCTTTGAAACGGGCCCGGATATGATCCGGGCCCGTGACGTAGAAAAGGCCTTACTTAATCCAGCCTTTTTCCTTGTAGTATTTTGCCGCGCCCGGATGCAACGGAGCGGACAGACCGTCGGAAACCATTTCCTCCGGCTTCAGGTTTGCAAATGCCGGATGCAGTTTCTTGAAGTTGTCGAAGTCTTCGAACACCGACTTGACGAGCGTGTAGACGGTATCGTCGTCGACGTTCGCGGAGGTGATGAAGGTCGCGCCGACACCGAAGGTCTTGGCGTCCTGATCGTTGCCGCGATACATGCCGCCCGGAATGGTGGCCGTGCGGTAGTAGCTGTTGTCACCGACCAGCTTGTCGACGACCGGGCCTTCGACGTTCACCAGAACGGAGTCGCAGGCAGTCGTTGCTTCCTGGATCGAGCCTGACGGGTGGCCGACGGTGTAGACCATGGCGTCGATCTGGTTGTCGCAGAGGGCTGCGGACTGCTCGGCCGCCTTCAGCTCGGTTGCCTGGGCGAAATCGTCTGCTGTCCAGCCCATGGCTTCCATCAGCACTTCCATGGTGCCGCGCTGGCCGGAACCCGGGTTGCCGATATTGACGCGCTTGCCCTTCAGGTCTTCGAAGTTCTTGATGCCGCTGTCGGCGCGGGCGACGACGGTGAACGGCTCCGGATGCACCGAGAACACGGCGCGAAGTTCTTCGAACGGACCCTTTTCCTCGAACTTGGAGGTGCCGTTGTAGGCGTGATACTGCCAGTCGGACTGGGCAACACCGAACTCCAGCTCGCCTTCACGAACCGTGTTGATGTTGTAGACGGAGCCGCCGGTGGATTCCACCGAGCAGCGAATGCCGTGCTCCTTGCGGCCCTTGTTGACCAGCCGGCAGATCGCGCCGCCGGTCGGATAATAGACGCCAGTCACACCACCGGTGCCGATGGTGATGAATTGCTCGGCGGATGCGGCGCCGGTGAAGGCGATGCTGGTCGCCAGAACGGCGCCTGCAAGGTTCAGTTTCATCAACATTTGACTAGGCTTCCCTCTTGTTGAATTTCTCTGCTTCCAGTGCGGCCATGCCGCCCTAGACGTTTTCAAACTCGTCGAGCAGGCGATTGTGCCTGTCGACCTCCTGGATCCGGGCTTCCGCCTCGGCTCCGGCTCGCGCGACCAGCATGCCCGTAATGGTTTCAATGAGCACGAGCGTGGCCGCGTAAGACGAAAAAAAGTGAGGACTTTCAGTGCGCTGGATGAAGTGAAAGTCCGCGAATTGCAACCCTGGAAAGGCGTGGCTGTCGGTGAGGACCACCACTTTTGCACCGTTTGTTGCCGCCACTTCCGCGGCGCGGACCGAGCGGTGCGCATAGGGGTGCTTGGAGATGATGAGGACCGTATCCTCCGACGAGACGCCCGCCAGTGTGCTGCCCAGGGTCGCTCCGTTGCGTCCGGCCACGACCCAGCGGTCATCGAACCATTTGGCAAGATATGCGAAATAGTCCGTGAACCCCGCCGAGGCGAGTGCGCCGATCAGAATGATCTTGCGGGATTTTTCCAGGCATTCGACGGCGGCCTCCAGCACCTGCGGATCGATATCGTCGACGAGTGCCCTGATGTTGTCGATACAGGCCGAGACCTGCCGTGGCAGGAGCGGTTGATCGGCATCGGAGCGCAGCCGCCGCGCCTTGTCCTGAAACGTGTTCTCGCCACGCCGGCTCAGCTCCGAGCGGGCCTGCTCCCGAAGGGCCTCATAGTCCGGAAACCCCAGCGCACGGGCAAGCCGGGTGTAACTTGCCGGCGAAACGCCGCTGGCCGAGGCGACCGAGCGCAAACTGCGGGTCGCGATTTCCACCTGATTGTCGGCAATATAGTCCGCGGCGACGCGCAACGTATCGCTCAACTCGGCGTAATTGGCCGAGATGGCAGTGCGGATACTCGGCTGGTTCCGGGATGGCGAAATGGTTTCCATCCGGTTACTGTTTCATTTGTTTTTTTGAATGTCAAACACTGAAACAAATGTTTCGCTGGCAAAACCCTGTAGCTTCTGCCTAGGGCCGGACCTGCGGACCGGAAGCCGCTCCTTGCCATATCCGCCCGGTCCCGCGAATTGCCGCAGCCCGGTTAATTCTGCCTAAACCCGAGGGGCGCCCCGGCACCCGGCCGGGACGATTGGGTAGGGGCTGAAGTGCTCATACAGCCTGAAGCGTATAGACCGAGAACAGACCGTCCTTGTCGCTGTCCCGGTCCAATACCCGCCAGCCGCCTTCATTGGCAATGCCGGTGAAGGCTTCTTCGCTGTATTTGTGGGAGTTCTCCGTGTGGACCGTTTCGCCGGCAGCAAAATCGATCCGCGTTCCGGCAATGGACACGCTCTGGTCGCGCAGGCTCTCCAGATGCATTTCCACGCGGCTCTCCAGCCCATTCCACACAGCCCTGTGGGTGAAAGACGCCAGGTCGAAATCGGCGCCGAGTTCACGATTGATCCGTTGCAGGAGGTTCTGGTTGAAGGCGGCGGTGATACCGGCCGGGTCGTCATAGGCTTCGATCAGCACTTCTTCCGCCTTTGGCCGGTCGACCCCGACGATCATGGTCGATTCCGGCATGATCTTCCGGATGTTTCCGAGAAGCTGCGCGGCTTCCGCCTTTTCGAAGTTGCCGATCGTCGAGCCCGGAAAGAAAACGACAACTGGCAGTTCCGGCAGGAGGGGAAGCTGGCCGAGGGGCTGGGTGAAATCGGCCGCCACCGGAATGACCGCGAGCGAAGGATAGGCCCTTCGCACCTTTTCGGCAGCCGTCTTCAGGTGGTTCGCGGAAATGTCGATCGGCATATAGACGGACAGGTCCGGAAAGGCGCCGAGCAGAAGATCGGTCTTGCGGCTGGAGCCGCTGCCAAGCTCGACCATTGCTCCGCGAGTGCCGGGCAGGCGGGCGTATTTCCGCCGGTTCTGTTCCAGGATGGCCAGCTCCGTACGGGTCGGATAGTAGGCGTCAAGCTCGGTGATGGCCTCGAACAGATGCGAGCCGACATCGTCATAGAGCCACTTGCTGCTGATGGTTTTCCGCCCGGCCGTGAGACCGGAGAGGATTTCGGTCCTGAACGTTTTGTCAGGCGATACGGGGGGGACGTGTTTGGTCATTTGTCGGCCGCCAGTCTGAGGCCCAGCATCTGCCAGCGCTGGTGCGGATAAAAGAAAGTGCGATAGGAGGGGCGCATCTGTGCTTTCGGCGTGGCGCAGGAGCCGCCGCGCAGCACCATCTGGTTCACCATGAACTTGCCGTTGTATTCGCCGATGGCACCTTCGGGCGGCGTGAAGCCGGGGTAGGGGGAGAAGGCGCTGCTGGTCCACTGCCAGACATCGCCCCAGAGGCCGGGTTTGCCCGGGCGCGGCATCAGGGAGCCGCTTTCCAGGAAGTTGCCCTCGATCGGCTTTGTCGCCGCCGCCGCTTCCCATTCGGCTTCTGTCGGCAGGCGGTGTCCGGCCCAGCGGGCAAAGGCGTCGGCCTCGTAGTAACTGACATGAACCACCGGCGCAGCCGGGTCCACCGGACGTTTGCCCTGTAGCGTATAGGTCCACCAGGTGCCGTCCTGCCGCCACCAGTAAAGCGGTGAATCCCAGTTGTTCTTCTCCCGGACCGCCCAGCCTTCCATCAGCCAGAGGGGCTGGGTGTCGTAACCGCCGTCTTCCATGAAGGCGATCCATTCACCGTTGGTGACGGGTCTGTCCGCAAGACGGTAGGGCTCCAGCCAGACCTTGTGGCGCGGGCCCTCGCAGTCATAGGCGAAACCGTTACCGTCATGGCCGATCTCGACAAGACCGCCATCAAGGGTGCTCCAGCCGGTTTCCTCCGCGCCGCTGACAGGCGCGGGCCTGGGCTCGATATAAGCGGGTAGCAACGGGTTGTAGGAAAAGGCGTGCAGAAGATCGGTGACCAGCAGTTCCTGGTGCTGCATTTCATGATGGCACCCGAGCGTGATCAGGTCTTCCAGGCGGTGCCTTTCCAGGGTGAAAGCGTCACGGGAAAGGCCCTCGCGCAGGGCGTCCTCGATATGGGCACGGTAGTCCATGACCTCCGGAACGCCGGGACGGGAGAGCAGGCCGCGCCGGGAGCGCGTGTGCCTTGGACCAGCCTGCACGTAATAGGAATTGAAGAGCACCGCGAACCTGTCGTCCTTCGGCCTGTAACCGGGAAGCGAAGGTTTCAGGATGAATTCTTCGAAGAACCAGGTCGTATGCGCCAGGTGCCACTTGGGCGGGCTGGCATCCTCCATGGATTGCAGCCCCATGTCCTCGTCGGTGAGAGGCGCCGCCAGGTCGAGGGTTTGGGCCCTGACCTCGTCAAATAGGTTCAGGGCAGGCGATGCCGTCAACGGCTTTGTTCGCCCTTCCGGGTAAGTCATAAGGATTCCTCCACGTGCGAACCGGCTTTCATGCCTCCGTCCGGTCCTGTGTTTGCCGCCAGGCGGGGTGTAGGTAAGGGGCGTTTCGGCTTTTCCAATGACGGAAATTGCAAGGGGGCTGCGCAAAAATGCACCGCGCAACCACTGTTGACGGGGATGTTGACGAAAATAAACATTATTTAGAAAAGTCAGAAAATCTTTCGAATGGTGATCTAAATTGCAAATCATTGTTTTAAATGAACAAAATGACTTGCGCTCGTGTGGGCGCTGCTTCCTGCAGCTGCCAGGCAGTGTATGGAAAGCCTCCTGACAGGGTGTGTCAGGAGCTTTGACAACTGCTATTCACATCGATGTGAGGGCGCCTGGAAGGACACTGGCGTGTCCCGCCTGATGCGTCCATTGCCGGCCTGCGGTCAAAGTGGTGTCCTCACGCGGTGGAGGGGGCCGTCGTTCCCTTCAACATTGTGCTCTTGTCAAGTTAGGGCAATTGTCCTAAGTGTAGGTCGAGTGTCCTAATCGCGGCTGGAGGCAACCGGCCGTGGAAGCAGGGAAGGGAGCAAGGATGGCAAAGGCAACGCGGCAGCAGATCGTCGAAGCGGCCGACAATCTCTTTTACAGCCACGGTTATGTTCAAACCTCCTTCGCGGACATTGCCGCGGCGGTGAAGATTTCACGCGGAAACTTCTATTATCATTTCAAGACCAAGGACGAGATCCTGGACGCTGTCATCGACAAGCGCCTCACCGATCGCGAAACCCTGTTGGCCAAATGGGACGAGACGTCGTCCAGCCCGGCTGGCCGCATCGAATGCTTCATCAGGATCGTCATCGTCAATCAGGCGAAAATCATGGCCTACGGCTGTCCGGTCGGCACCCTGACTACCGAATTGGCCAAGCTCGACCATGCCTCGACGGACAAGGCAAACGAGATCATGACCCTGTTCCGCGACTGGCTCATACGTCAGTTCGAAGCGCTGGGCTGTGGCGGTAAATCGGAAGAAAACGCGCTGCACGTCCTCACCTGGAGCCAGGGCGTCGCGACGCTCGCCCAGGCCTTCAAGGACGAAGCCTATGTCCACCGGGAAGTTGACCGCATCCTGGAATGGCTGGCCGGCATTGTTCGCGAAGCGCAGCAGGCGGGCAACTGAACGGACCTTGGAAAACCTGTCGACAAGATACCAAACGGAGACCAGCATGTTTGTCGTCACACTGACATTCTCAGAACAAAAGGCCCGAGCCGGTGAGCTGATGGAGGGTCACAAGGCCTGGATCCAGCAAGGCTTCAACCGGGGCATCTTCCTGATGGTCGGCAGTCTGCAACCGAACCGGGGCGGCGGCATCCTTGCCCACAATGTCTCGCGCGAGGATCTGGAAGCCTTTGTCGCAGAAGACCCCTTTGTCGCCGGGAACGTTGTCGTGGCTGACATTCTCGAGATCACGCCCGCCCGCCTGGACGACCGGCTCGGGTTTCTGGCGGCGTGACCGCCCTCAAGCGTTGCTGGTCGATGCCGGCGCCGCCAGTGCCCTCTGCGAAAAACAGAATGCTGTTCGCCGGGCACGCTCGGCGGTTGCCTTGCACACCCGTTTGATGGCACTGCTTCTCCTAAAGACAAAGTCAACGGATGAAGCGCCGTGCCCGACGGGATGAAGGGCGCTTCCTGGGAGGTGCAATGCCCGACTTCAGAGGCTCCATTCCGGCACTCGTCACGCCCTTCAGGGACGGCAAGCTGGATTTCGAGGCGCTCGAGCGCCTTGTCGAATGGCACATCGACGAGGGCAGTCACGGCCTTGTCGCGGTGGGCACCACTGGCGAGAGCCCGACCGTCTCCAAGGACGGGCAC
Source organism: Roseibium sp. (assembly GCF_050301095.1). GTDB lineage: Bacteria > Pseudomonadota > Alphaproteobacteria > Rhizobiales > Stappiaceae > Roseibium. The sequence continues at coordinate 7,427 of NZ_JBNKYW010000028.1, read as the reverse complement.
AAGGAAGTGATCAGGCGGGTGGTGGAATTTGCCGCCGGCCGCATCCCGGTCATTGCCGGGACGGGATCGAACGCCACCGCGCAGTCCCTCGACATGCTGCAATTTGCCGAAAACGCGGGTGCGGACGGCGCGCTGATCGTCACCCCCTATTACAACAAGCCGAACCAGGCAGGGTTGCTCAGCCACTACAAGGTCCTGCACGACAACACCAACATCCCGATCATCCTCTACAACATTCCGGGCCGCTGCGTGATCGACATCCTGCCCGAGACGATGGCGGAGATGGCGCGCTGGCCCCGGATTGTCGGCGTCAAGGACGCGACGGGCAGCATGGAGCGGGTCAGCAAGCAGCGCGCGCTGTGCGGCAAGGATTTCATCCAGCTCAGTGCCGAGGACGCCGCCGCGCTCGGCTTCAACGCCCATGGCGGTTCGGGCTGCATCTCGGTGACCGCCAATGTCGCGCCGCGCCTGTGCGCCGAATTCCAGGAGGCCTCGCTGTCGGACAACCTGGAACTGGCCCGGGAGTATCAGGACCGCCTGCTGCCCCTGCATGAGGCCCTGTTCCTGGAGCCGGCCGCCGCCTGCACCAAATACGCCGTTTCAAGACTGGGGCTGTGCTCCGATGAGGTTCGCCTGCCCTTGACCCCGGTAACGGCGGAGACCAGAGCGGCGGTTGACCGGGCGATGGAATTCGCCGGGCTGCTGTAGGGGCAAGTCAAGACGGCCGCGTCACCGCTGGTCGTGACGGCAGGGCCGGGCATCCCACTCTGAAGTCATCCCGGCTTGTTCGGGGATCTATTGGCCTTTCCAACTTCGTATGGTCAGTGAAAGGGGCCTTGAGCGCGCAGCGTATTCGCTCGGCCAACCACGACTTCTCCGGAAATGAGTAGATCCCCGATCAAGTCGGGGATCACCGCGGTTGATTGCACATTGCCTTGAGCCGAGCGTCGCGTTCGGGCAACGCCGAGGGAGGCTTTAATCGAAACCTTCGGAAAAACGCAGTACAAAAAAGGCGCCCCGAAAGGCGCCTTCTGATTGGTGTTTTCCGAGGAATTACTGAACCCGCGGATAGAGCGTTTCGATCTCGCCGAGCTCGCTGTCACCCTGAAGCTTGTCAAGTTCCGGTGTCCAGGGGCAGGCGACTTCCGGCGCGTTAAGCATGGCAAGCGCCTTGCCGGCGGAGGCCGGGATCACCTGGGTGAGCGCTTCCATGACGATGCGCAGGCAGTCGAGCGTCACATAAATCACCGTCTGGCAGCGCTCTTTGGTTTCCTCGTTCTTTATGAGGTCCCACGGGGCCTGCTCGGCGAAATAGTTGTTCATCTCGTCGGCAATCGTGATGATCGACTGCATCCGTGCCGGGATCTCGGCAAGGTTGATCCACGCGCCCATGCCCTGCGTTGCCTCGACCACGGCCTTGCGGATCGCCTCATCTTCGGCGGAAAGCGGACCCGGCGCCGGCAGCTTGCCGTCGAAGCGGGCCTTGGAGAACTTGGCGGCACGCGACAAAAGGTTGCCAATCTTGTTGCCGAGTTCGCTGTTGTAGGCCTGGGTGATCAGGTCGACGGAGATCTGGCTGTCGCTGTCGGCGCGCATGTGCCGGGCGAGGTACCAGCGCAGCGCATCGACGCCGAGCTTTTCGATCACCTCGATCGGATCGACCACGTTGCCGATGGACTTCGACATCTTCACGCCGCCGGCCCCGACCCAGTGGCTGTGTACCGAAAGCTTCTTCGGCAGCGGCAGACCGGCGGCCATCAGCATGATCGGCCAGTAGACGCCGTGCGGCTTCAGGATGTCCTTGCCGATCAGGTGTTCGCACTCGGCCCACCAGGTCTCGTAGCCTTGGTTCGGCCAGTCGACGTTGGTCAGGTAGTTGGCGAGTGCATCGAACCAGACATAGGTGACGAAGTCCTGGTCGAACGGCAGTTCGATGCCAAGGGTGACGCGGGTTTTCGGCCGGGAGATGCAGAGGTCTTCCAGCGGCTCGGCCAGCATCTGCTTGAGTTCGTTCCTGAAAGCCTCCGGCTGCACCCAGTCCGGATTGTCGGCAATGTGCTGTAGCAGCCGCTCGCGGAAGGGCTCCATCTTCAGGAAGTAGTTGGTTTCCTCCGTCTGCTCCACCTTCATGGTCGGATGCAGCGGGCACTGGCCCTCTTCGGTGAGGTCAGACTCCTTCTTGAACTCCTCGCAGCCCTTGCAGTAGGTGCCGGTGTAGTTCTTCTTGACGATCAGGTCCTTGTCGAAAATCGCCTGCTCCATGCCGGCGACAGCTTCCTTGTGACCGTCGCGGCTGGTGCGCACGAAATAGTCGTAGGCAACGTCCAAACGATCGAAGACATCGCGGAACTCCTTGCCGCGCATGTCCAGGAATTCCTCGACCGGCATGCCGAGATCGGCTGCCGCTTCCTGGTTCTTCTGGCCATGCTCGTCGACACCGGTGGACAGCATCAGCTCGTATCCGAGCGCCTTGCGGTTGCGCTTCAGGATGTCGGCCATGACGGACGTAAAAGCGTGACCGATGTGCGGAGAACCGTTGACGTAGTAGATCGGGGTCGTGATGTAGCTTTTCATCCAAACGCTTTCGAAATGTCTGGGCGGTGGCAAGTCAAAATTGACTTATCCCGGCTGGCCCGCCGGTCCGCCATGAGAGGTGCGAGCTATATTTCACACTCACGGGCTCAAGAAAAGCCCCGGCCTCTGGAAAAGGCCGGGGACTCCTTGAATATATAGGCTTTCTGTCAAGACCGGGAACGTCACCCGATCAGCCAGATCCCGCCCAGTACGAACAGCGCCAGGAATGCCGTCTGGGTGACCACCATCCAGATGGCCGGTCCACCGACTTCCAGCAGCTTCGGAATGGATGTCTTCATGCCGACGGCAGCGATTGCCGCCAGCAGGGCCCAGCGGGAAATATGTCCGGCGGCATCCTTCAGCATGTCGGGGATCAGCCCGAAGGAGTTGAGAGCCGCAAGCACCAGAAAGGCCACCACGAAGGCGGGCATGATGGGCGGGCGGGCAGCTCCCGGTTCCGAGTGCTTGCGCAGGATCAGCGCGGCAACGAGCACGATGGGCGCCAGCATGGTCACGCGGATCAGCTTGACCAGAGTGGAGAGGTCTCCGGTATCCTCGGAGATCGAAAAGCCCGCACCGACCACCTGGGCGACGTCGTGAATGGTTCCGCCCAGGAATACACCGGTCGCGTCCATCGAAAGGCCGAGGGCACTGGTCAGGATCGGATAGAAGATCATGGCAAGGGTCGAAAGCACCGTCACGGTGATCACCGTGAAGGCAAGATCGCGCTCGGCATGGTCGCGCTTGGGCAGGATCGAGCCGATGGCCATCGCCGCCGAGGCCCCGCAGATCGCGACCGCGCCACCGGAGAGGAACGAAAACAACTGGTCCCGCCCGAAAAGCCGGCCGATCAGCAGCGAGAAGCCGATGGTGGCAAGCACCCCAAGGATCACCAGCGCCAGGAAAGGCAGACCGAGTTGTTGCACCATCTCCACGCTGATGCGCACACCGAGCAGGGCAACGCCGACGCGCAGCAGCGTGCGGGCGGCAAAGCTGATGCCTTCGCTGGTGCGCGGTTCTTCGGAGAGGAAATTGAGCGGCATGCCGAGAAGGATCGCCATCAGCATGGCGGGCGCGCCGTAGTGCTCGTTCAGGAACTGGGCGGCCACCGCCACGAGCCCGGCAATCGCTATGCCGGGAAACAGCTGATTGGCCCGGTCCTTCAATGGTTCCACCATGAAACGCTCTAAGTCCTTGTTCTTGATTACCTGTCGACCAGCAGCCCGCTCGGAACCGTCAGGGGAATGCCGAAGGGCGGGTGGGTAACGGAGACGGTTCCGGTCAGGGCTTTCAGAAAAGCCACCAGATCGGAAACCTCCCCGTCGGAGAGGGTGAGAGGAGCAATATCCCTGAAACGGGCCTGCCGCGCCATCTCACGAGCGTCATTCCAGACCACAAAATCGATGGCCGACAGCCAGGAGGCTTCCGGAAGGCGGGCCGCCTCCGGCCGCCATTGGCTCAGCATGCCGTCGGGGTCGAGATGATGACGCACGATGCCCTCCAGTGTCGGATAGGCGCCGTTGTGGCCGTATGGCGCGGTCAGTTCCACGTTGCGCAACATGGGCGTGCGGAAGCGGTAGGCGTCCTCGAGCCGGTCGGATTCGCCCATGACCCCGACATCGCGGACCATCGGGTCGAACCGGCGGGTGCGGCCAGGGCCGAAAGGCGGCAGGCCGAGCGCATGGAACTTCTGGTCGCTGAGCAGCTTGCCTGCATGGCAGCTCGCGCAACCGGCCTTGCCGTAGAAGAGGTCGAGGCCGCGTTTCTGTTCGCTGATCAGCGCGCTTGAGTCACCGGCAAGATACCGGTCGAAGGGGCTGTCGAAGCTCTGCCACTCGGTTGCCTGAAACGCGGCGAGCGCATTGGCGATCTCGACGATCGTGACTTGTTCCGGCTTGTCGATATGATCGAAGGCCGCGACGAACAACCTGCCGTATTCCGGGATGATCCGCACGCGTTTGGCAAGGATCGGCCAGGCATTGTCGATCCGGTCGTGGATGGCTCCGGCAACCTCGTTCTCCTTCGGGTTGCCTGCCATCTCGAATTGGGCCGTGACGGGAAACACCGCTTGCGCGGCGAGCAGGGAATTGAAGCCGTCCGGCAGCCATTCCTCCGCCGGCGAATTGAAGCCGTTCTCGAAGGTGTCCGCGATGGAAAGCCGCCCGTCGTGAAAAAGAGTGTGAAGCTCTTTTGCGCCCAAATTCCAAAGGCCTGGCGCGTTTCGCGGAATCCGTTTCTTAATGCGGCTGTCACCGGTACCGGGCGTGCGCTCCGGTCCGAGGCCTGCTCCACCCTCGCCAATGCCGAGCGATAGCCGGTCGCCGGTGCCCAGCCGTGGGTGATGGCAGGTGGCGCAGGCGATATTCCTGTTGCCGGACAGGATCTTGTCGTAGAACAGGAGTTGCCCGAGTGCGGCCTGCTCGGCGTCGAAGGCAATGAAATCTTCAGGCGTCAGCGGTTCGGGTAACTGTGTACCGAACGCCGGTACGGCAACACACAAGAACAGAGGGACCAACGCGATCCGATGAAGACCCAGTTGAAAGCCGCCCTTCTTGCCCTGACGCTTTTCACCACGCCGGCCCTTGCCGAAATCGAAGCGGCGAGGGATCTGATGGAGGCGGGCAAATACGAGGAGGCGATGAAGGAACTGTGGCCGGCGGCCCGGTCCGGAAACGCTGATGCTGAGGAATTGATCGGCGTCATGTACGCCATGGGACTTGGCGTCGAACGCGACGACCAGCGGGCCTTCGAATGGTATCTCAGGAGTTCCATGAAAGGCCATCCCGGCGCCCAGTCCGGTGTAGGCTGGTATTATGAGGTCGGCCGGGGCATGCCCGCGCCGGACCTTGTCAGGGCCTACATGTGGTACACGCTCTCCGCCATCGGGGGCGATCCCGACGCCGCGATCTCTCTGGAAGAGGTGGTCAAGAAAATGACCAAGGAAGAGATTGAAAAAGCGCATGTTCTTGTCGGTGATTACAAGGTGTGGATGTATCCGTTCAACTGAGGGAGCGGATCGGAACCTCAACGGAACTCAACTCAATTTTCGTCATCCCGGCCAAGCGAAGCGCGAGCCGGGATCGGGGAGCCGAAAGCTCAATCGAATTGTGTAATTCATACAGTCTGATGACTCTCCGGTCCCGGATCTTCGCTGCGCTTCGTCCGGAATGACGAATGAGAGTTTATTGGCAGGAGCCCGGCCAAGGCCAGGCTCCCTCGTTTCCTGCGAAAGTCAGTTCAGGTCGGCAGACCGGTCGGCGTTGACGTCTTTCTCCGCCGCCGCAACGGCTTCTTCCAGCGCGCCGAAGATTTCCTCGCCGCGGCCGACGTTGGCCTTGAACCAGTCGTAGACCGGGGAGGCGGCTTCCTTGAAGGCCGCTTTCTGTTCCGGGGTCGGGACATACAGATCGCCGCCGCCGGCCACGAAGTCCTCATAGGCCTTGATGGACTTGCGCTTCGGAGAGGCGAAGGTCGCCTGCTGAAGGGCATAGAAGCCATCGACCACGACCCGGCGCAGGTCTTCCGGCATGGACAGGAACTTCTCGTTGTTCATCCACCACAGGGCCCCCATGTAGGCATGCCCGTCGAGCGTGACGTATTGCAGGCCCGCATCGGGAAACTTCATGCCCATGATGTCGGTGATGCCGTTCTTGGAGCCTTCGACGACACCGGTCTGGAAGGAGGTGAACAGCTCCGGCCAGGGGATCGGGGTCGGCGATGCGCCGAGGGATTTGACCAGTTCCTGCGGCAGGTCGGCGACAACGGTGCGGATCTTCAGGCCTTCCAGATCGGACGGCATTGCCACACGGCGCTTGGTGTTGGCGAAGTTGCGCCAGCCACCGGTGTTGCCGATGGTCATCAGGCGGATGGAATTGTCACTGTCCTCCAGCGCCATCTGACGCATTGTCCGCGTGAATTCGCCGGACAGAACATGTTCGGCGATCCGGTCGTCGCTCATCATGTAGGGCAGGTCGAGAACCTGCACATACGGGAAGATGCCGGAGGCGCCGCCGGAGGTGGAGATGTAGATGTCGATGGCGCCGCCCGCGACGCCCTGCAGGCACTCCGCGCCGTTGGAGCAAAGCTGCGTGCCGATGAAGAGTTCGACCTCGATGGCGCCGTTGGAGGCGGATTCCACGAAGTTCTTGAAGACGACAAGACCGTCATAATCCTCGTCGTTTTCGTTGGAGTTGGCCGTGGCCCGCAGCGTATAGTCCGCGGCTGCGGCGCTGAGCGCCGAGCCGGCGAGCATCGCCGCGACGGTGAGTGTCTTGAGGGCAGTTTTGAGCATGTGGTTCCTCCCATTCAAAGCTCAGGATCAGTTGGCAAATCCGGTCCAACGCGGAATCGTCATCGAAAGTGCCGGGATGTAGGTGATCAGGAAGATCACCGCGACCTCCACCGCCAGAAACGGCAGAATGGCCTTGGCTATGGTTTCGACCCGTTCCCGGGAAACCGAAGCCGCAACAAAAAGCACCAGCCCCATCGGCGGCGTGGCCAGACCGATGGTCAGGTTGACGCTCATGATGATGGCGAAGTGGATGGGATCGACGCCCATGGAAACGAAGATCGGCCCGAGGATTGGCCCCAGAATGATGATCGCCGGGCCAGCATCCAGGAACATGCCGACCACGAAAAGCAGCATATTGATCAGGAACAGCAGGATCAGCGGGTTGTCGGACAGCGTCAGCACGAACTCCGCCATGATTTCCGGCGCGTGGCTGAGGCTGACGACCGTCTTGAAGGCCATGGCGGCGCCGACCAGCAGCAGGACAACGGCAGACGTTATGCCGGCCCGGCTCAGAACGCCCGGAATTTCCTCCGGTTTGATCGAGTGCAGAACGAAGAAACCG
>NZ_JBNKYW010000027.1:0-23949 GCF_050301095.1 Roseibium sp. | reverse complement strand
CCGATCATCTATGCCGGCTTCGGGTATCACGTCGGGGTTGCGGGGTCCCGGCTGTCGGCGGGGCAGCGCCGGCGTATTGCTTTGGTCAGAGGCCTTCTGAAAAACGCAAAAATCACCATATTGGATGATATTGCTACCGGTATGACAGAAGACGACAAAGCTTTGCGCGACGGTCTGCGAAAAATACTTTCAGGTAAGACTTTCCTATTTGGAACGTCCAACGCCGACATTGCTGCCGAATTCGACCAGCAGTTTGTTTTGGATCAGGGACGAATTTCAGATAAAGGGTAAGAACATGGCAGGCAATACTGGCGAGCCGCGAGTCTACTGGATTCGCTCTCGCGGTCGAAAACAAACAGGCTTTGAAAAGCAAAACCTGCCGGGGAGGAAAAGATGACTCTGGAAGCTGAGGTAGAAGCTCTCCGAAAGGTGCCCCTTTTTCACGGGATCGACGAAACCAAGTTGCGTCTCCTGGCCTTCATCAGCGACCGGACCGAATATCCGGCTGGTGAACATCTTTGTAACCAGGGCGAGGAAGGCGATTGCGCCTTTATCATTCTCTCAGGGACCGCGGACGTTCTGGTCAATACGCCGGAAGGCGAGAAGAAAGTCGCCGAGGCATCGGAAAATTCGATCGTCGGTGAAATCGCCATTCTCTGCGACGTTCCTCGTACCGCGAGCCTTGTTGCGGCATCCAACATGGATGTCCTGACTGTTTCCAAAGACGATTTCTTGAAACTCTTGAAAGAATTTCCGGATATCTCGCTGGAGGTCATGCGGACGCTGGCCTTGCGGCTCGAGCGCACGACCCGCGACCTGGCGGACGCGCGCCGGGGTGCGTCCGGCGGTTAGGGAGTGATACGTGGCTGAGGAATTCCTGCTTCGCTGCTGGGGCGCCCGGGGGTCAACCCCGACGCCAGGGGCAGATACGCTTCGATACGGCGGAGAAACAGCGTGTTTTGAAATCCGTGCAGGCGATGCCCTGGTGCTCGTGGATTGCGGCTCTGGCGCGCGGAACCTCGGAATGGAGCTGTGCAGCTGCGGGGCGCGTTCGTTCGACCTGCTCTTCACCCACACGCATCTCGACCACATCTGCGGTTTGCCCTTTTTCAAACCCGCCTATGATCCGAATTTCGAAGTGACGGCCTGGGCCGGCCATTTCCAGGATGAAACCAGCCTGATCGATATCGTCAGCCGGATCATGTCGCCGCCGATTTTCCCGGTAGCCGCCAAGACGCTGAAAGCCGTCGAGTTCAAGTCCTTCGAAGCCGGGCAGCCGATCCCGCGTTCCGACGATCTTGTAATCAAAACGACCCGTCTCAATCATCCGGGCGGTGCCTGCGGTTTCCGTTTTGAATATCACGGTAAATCGATCTGTATCATCACCGACCACGAGCATGGCGATCCCGAAATTGATGCCCATTTGCCGCACTTCGTGAAAGACGCGGACATCATGATCTATGATGCCATGTTCACGGACGACGAATACGAGACCTACAAGGGCTGGGGACACTCGACCTGGCAAAAGGCGCTCCAGCTCGCAAAGGCAGGAAACGTGAAGACGCCGGTTCTGTTCCATCACGATCCGCGCCGCTCCGACGATGAGCTGGACGAAATCGGTCTCGCGGCCCAGGACGCCTATCCCGGAACGCTGGTTGCCAGCGAAGGCATGATCCTGCGGCCCTGAACGTTCCAAAAAATAGGCGGCCCAATCGGCCGCCTGAAAAAGTAATTGATAAAAAATGGCCGCCCGCCGGTTGCAGAGTGCGGGAACCCTTTTGGCGCAACCGGAAAGTGACTGAAAGCAGCTTGAAAGACCGTTGCCTCCCGCCACACGATGCGACCAGCAGTTGTTTACAGCGTGTATGCATCAATTGCATGATCCATTTGGACCATACGGCGAAAAAAACTGGCGCAGCCGGGTCAACTCGCTGCCGGGTCCAACTCCACCGCCGTCAAAGCCGATGAAAGTCAGATGTTCAAACCGGTCTCACTTTCGCGCGCGGCTTATTGCGCTTTCTCCCTTGAGAGAGGAAACTCGGACAACTCATGCGAACCGTCATGATCAAGGCGTCCATCTGATGTTTCCTTGTTCGCGACGGTTCGCATCAAGCGCTTGAGACATGATGAGTCCATTCCAGCAAACCGTACTCCATATTCTTCGGGGCGGGCCGCCCGAAACCGGAATTCCTGACCGGGTCCGGGCGGAGATACGCGCACGCGAGGCGACCTCCGAGCGGCTGATCGGTTGGATCCAACTGGGGCTGGTTCTTTTCTTCACCACCCTTTACGCGATTGCGCCGCGTGCCGAAGGGTCCGCAGGGTTCAATTTTGTGCCCTTTGCACTGGGCGCCTATTTCCTGTTCACCGTGTTGCGCCTTTTCCTGTCTTACAGGTTCGAACTGCCGCGGTGGTATCTGTTGATCTCGATCGGCGTGGACATGGCGCTGCTGGTCGGCCTGATTTTTTCCTTCCACATCCAGTACAACCAGCATCCGACCTTCTATCTGAAGACCCCGACGCTGATGTATGTTTTCATCTTTATCGGTCTGCGCGCGCTGCGGTTCGATCCGCGCTTCGTGCTGACGACCGGGCTGGTTGCCATGGCCGGCTGGCTGGGGCTGGTTTTCTATGCCGCCCTTGCCGACATGGATCACATGCGGGTGACCCGCAACTATGTGGAATATCTGACCGGCAATACGATCCTGATCGGGGCCGAACTCGACAAGACCATCGTCATCCTTGCGGTGACGATCATCCTGTCCGTTGCGCTTTACCGCGGCCGATCCATGCTGATCGAGGCAACAAGAGAACATGCGGCAGCGACGGATCTGCGCCGATTTTTCGCCCCCGAAGTGGCTGCCTCGATCACCGGTGCGGATACGGCGTTGCAGGCGGGTGAGGGGAGCTTGCGCGAGGCCGCGATCCTTTACGCCGACATCCGCTCCTTCACCGGAACCTCGGCAACACTGCCGCCCGAAACCGTTCTGGCGGTTCTGGCCGAATACCAGAACCTCGCCGTGGAGGTGATCAACCAGGAAGGTGGCCGGGTCGACAAGTTTCTCGGAGATGGAATCCTGGCAACCTTCGGGGCGGTCCATCCTTCGCAAACCTATGCCGCCGACGCTCTCAAGGCGGCGTCCCGGCTGGTGGCCGCCGTCGAAGCCAATCAGGAAGCCTTCCGGGCTGCGGGGTGGCCGGTCTCCCTGAGGGTCGGCACGGCGGTTGCCGCAGGGCCGGTGACCGTCGGCGTGATCGGATCCCGAAACCGGCTGGAATTCACGGTCATCGGGGACGCGGTGAACCGGGCGGCCAAACTCGAGGACGCCAACAAGGTGCAGAAGTCGAAAGCCCTGACCGACCGGGCCACCTGGGAACTGGCGCGTGCGCAAGGATATCGCGAGCCCGCTGCCGAAGAGCGGCCCGCCATCAGTGTCGCCGGAGTCGAGAGGCCACTCGATCTGGTTGTCTTTGCAGATTAACGCTGGCCGCTCCTCCATAAGCGGCGGACGGGAAACCTCCGGTCAGGCAACCGTGCTTTCCGGAAGTCTGTGCGAATAGGCTTGACCGACGCCCTGAACTCGGCCACTTTGCCCGGCAAATTGACCTTTTCGTCAATTGATCTAATAAAATTCGTTGAATTACAATGAATTAAAGAAACAGGAGGCTGTCGTGAAACTGGATTCTTCTTTTTCCGCCGTCGTGACCGGTGGCGCATCCGGCCTTGGGGCTGCAACGGCGCGCATGCTGGCAGGCGAAGGGGTCAAGGTCACCCTGTTCGACCGGAACGCGGAGCAGGGCGAAGCACTGGCTGCCGAAATCGGCGGTTTGTTTGCCGAAGTCGATGTCACCAATCAGGAGAGCGTCGAGGCCGGTTTCGAAAAGGCCCGCGCGGCTCATGGCCAGGAGCGTATCCTGGTCAATTGCGCCGGGATCGCCCCGGTGGCCAAGACGACTTCCCGCGGTGAACCGCACCCGATGGACATGTTCGAGAAAGTGATCGCGGTCAATCTTGTCGGTTCTTTCCGCTGCCTGTCCATCGCCGCCACCGGCATGGCCGCGCTCCCCCCGGTCACTGCGGACGGGGGACGCGGCGTGATCGTGTCGACCGCCTCGGTCGCCGCATTCGACGGCCAGATCGGTCAGGTTGCCTATGCGGCCTCCAAGGCAGGTGTCGCCGGAATGACGCTCCCCGTGGCCCGGGACCTGTCCAAGTCCGGGATCCGCGTCATGACGATCGCCCCCGGAACGTTCGAGACGCCGATGCTGCTCGGCCTCTCCCAGGAAGTTCAGGACTCGCTGGGCCAGCAGGTGCCGTTTCCGTCGCGTCTCGGAAAGGCCACGGAATACGCCCAGCTCGTCAAGGCGATCTGTGAGAACGACATGCTCAACGGCGAAACGATCCGCCTCGACGGCGCGATCCGCATGGCGCCCCGCTAGGAAACAAAGCGAGGTTGCGCGCCTTGCGCGCAGCCTCCTGTGCCTTCGTGGCGCGCAACGGTTGCTATTTTTTTGCACCCGGAGTCGACTTTCCTTTTCATTGTCTCGTCGCGGCGTGTAATTCTTCAGGTTGTACGTTCAACAACCAGGGAGTGGGGAATGGCCGAACACGCGCACGAACTTGCGCCTCATCATCTTCCGTCCTTCTTGCCAGGGGCCGACGGCAGTGATCCGCTGATGACGATCATGACTATCGTCCTCATTGTTGGGGTTATTCTCATCGGCACCTTCTATCTGCACCTCCACTCCCTGCCGGAGCGCCTCGCGCACAAGCATCACCGAGTTCAGTTCGAGCTCGTTGCCGTGCTGGGCTTGCTTGCGCTGTTCACGCACAACACCGTTTTCTGGGTCGCAGCTCTTCTGCTTGCCTTCGTTCCGGTGCCCGATTTTGCCGCTCCCATCAATTCCATTGCCGCCTCGCTGAACCGGATCTCGAACCGGACCGTCACGCCGCCTGCGGCAATGGCTTCAGGCGAACCGGAAGTGGGGACCGGAGATGCCGAAGTCTCTTCCGATCCGGACGCGACCCAATCGCCGCCCACGGAGACAAATGTCTCCGGCGTTCATGCGCGCGCGGACGTCTCACCGGAAGGGAGGGACGGGTAAATGTTTGAACTTCTTTTTTGTTCGCTGCTTACCATTCTGCCGGATTTTCTTTTCCGCCGCTATGTGCAGGGCAAGCGCATCGGGCACGAAATCACACTCTATTCTGTCTGGTTCGAATTGCGTTACGGTATCGTCACCTGTCTCATGCTGACGGTTTCCCTGATCACGTTGATTTTCTACTATCATCCGACCGCGGTAACGGCGGTCAGCACTTTCCGGACCATTCCCATCATGCCGGAGAGCCCCGGGCGGGTTGTGGAAACCTTCGTGCCGGTCGAACTCGAAACGCAGGTCAAGGCGGGTGATCCCATCTTCAAGCTCGACAGCAGCCGGCAGAAGGCAGACGTTGTCACGGCGCAGCAGCAGGTCGTCGAGATCGAGGGTGAACTTGAGCTGGCAAAAGGTGAGTTGGCGGTTGCCAACGCCCAGGTCGATCAGGCCAGGGCGTCGTTGAAGCAGGCGCAGGACGAGCTGGACACGCGGCAGGAGCTTTATCAGCGCAATGCCAATGTCGTCAGTGAGCGGGACATCGAGAAGCTGCAGAACACGGTAGATGCCCGCAGCGGCGCGCTGAGGGCGGCAGAGGCGCAGCAGGAACTCGTCCAGACAAAGCTCGACGTGGCGCTGCCCGCGAAGCTCAAAAGCGCACAGGCAAGACTGTCGGAGGCACAGGTCGAACTTGACAAGATGACGGTCTATGCCGGTGTGGATGGCACGGTCACCCAGTTCCTCCTGCGGCGCGGCGACATAGTCAATCCCTTCATGAGGCCAGCGGGTATTCTCATCCCGGCCGACGCGCAAAGGGAGCGCATTGTGGCTGGCTTCGGGCAGATCGAAGCACAGGTGATTAAGCCGGGCATGGTTGCGGAGGCTTTTTGCGGAGCATTGCCTTTCAAAGTCATTCCGCTGGTGGTTGCCGACGTCCAGACCCAGTTGGCGTCCGGTCAGATCAGCACGGGAAGCACGCTGATCGACACGAGCCAGACCGTCAAACCATCGACCATCACGACGCTGCTAGAACCGCTTTACGAAGACGGTCTCAGGGAGTTGCCGCCCGGAGCGGTCTGTATCGTGAATGCCTACACCAGCAATCACGACCGGCTGTCGTCCGGCGAAGAGATCGGCACCGGGGAGTTCATCTTCCTGCATGCGGTCGACACGGTCGGTCTGGTGCATGCCATGATCCTGCGGTTGCAGGCCTTGCTCTACCCGATCCAGACGCTGGTGCTGACGGGGCACTGAGCGGAGAACAGATAACCGGAAAGGGCGGCCAATGGCCGCCCGTTTCATTTGAACGTCAGTCCGTGTAACTGACGATTTCGAATTCGATGCCGTCGTCGTCATCGAAGTAGAACCTTCGGCCGGGTTCGTAGTCGGCATGATTGCGGGTCTTGTAGCCGCCCGCCAGAATGCGCTGTTCGGTGGCATCCAGGTCATCGACGACAACGGCAATGTGATTGAGGCCGCCGTGGTGGCTGTAGCTTTCGTCCCTGACCGGCAATGTGGCCTTTGGAGGCGTATAGGCGGCGATGTAACTCGTCTCGTTGCCGATGTGATAGGTCGTGCCGCCTCCCAGGCTGTCGCCTTGCCAGCGGATCTCCCAGCCGAACCACTCGTTCAGCCGTTTTGCCGTGGCCTCCGGATCGCTGACGGTTACATTCACATGTTCCAGAAATGCAGTGCTCATTTGGGTCCTCTCAAGAATTGACTTGAAGCAGACACCGGAGATAATTCCTCAAGTAAGGTTGAGGTCAAGAGCAGAAAGCATAAAATTTGAATAAGGTTATAAGGGCAACTGACTTTCTCTCGATCGGCGAGTTGGCGGATCGTACCGGACTTTCCGTTTCCGCCATCCGGTTCTACGAGGAAAAGGGCCTGGTTCATCCGGCGCGAAATTCCGGAGGGCAGAGGCGGTTCCTGCGCGCCGACATTCGCCGCCTGTCCTTTGTACTGGTGGCGCAGGAATTCGGTTTTTCGATTGCGGAAATCGCGGCTCAGCTCAGTCGCCTGCCCGAGGGCAGGGCGCCAACCAAGGCGGACTGGACCAGGATTGGCAGGGATTTTCGCAAGCATCTCGACGAGCGTATCGAGCGCATGACGGCGCTTCGCAACAAGCTGGATGCCTGCATCGGTTGCGGTTGCCTTTCGATGAAAACCTGCCAGCTCTATAACGCGGGGGACGCGGCCTCCCGCCACGGGCGGGGTCCACGTTATCTGCTGGGCGACAGGCCTGATGTCGAATGAAAGGCTTCAGTGAAGGACTGCCGGCCGGGATCCGCCTCACAGACCCCGGCCAAGTCCGGTTATTCAACCAATCTCGAGTTACCTGTTGTCCAACTGCGCCCTGACGCGCTTCAATCCGAGCCGGGTGATCCGGTAGGGACCGCTGTTTCTGGACGCAATCAGACGCCTGTACTTGAGTTTGCGGAACAGGTGCTGCGAGCACCCGCCCCAATACCAGCCGTCACGGGTAACGGTTTCATGTTTGACGACACGGCCGTCCTCGTCTTTCTCCACGAGAATGCAGCCGCCTTGAGCCAGCAGGTGCAGGACCTGCTGCTCGGCCTTGGAAATATCCATTGAATTTGAGAAGCCTGAATTTGAATGCACTGACGCAGCCGCTGCAGCAAACCGCATGCAGCGCCGGTGTTCACAGCCCCGGCAGATGTCAGCCGGGGATCAACGGGTCTCGCGTGATCCGCGCATAAAACCTCTTCATTCAGACAAGGGCGCAATTAACATGGACGCGGGGACGGGAACAATCTGCGCCTGCTGCAAGCGGGCCAGAAGCCTACGTTCTGATGGCAACTGTTGCTGTTTTGCGACTGGAGCCGAGAGGCCCTCAAGCGCTTCAGCTGTGCTCTGCCGGCCAATATCCGTTTTCCGGATTGCGGGAAACGGCGAGTGCCTTGACGTCGCGCGAGCCACAAGTGCCGCAGGTGAGGGTTTCGCTCACGGCGGACACCTTTTTGTCTCCCGCAAAACGCGCGGAGTTCATGTAGCGGAAGCGTCCACAGGACTTGCACAAAATGGCCAGCCGGCGGTCCGATTGACTTAGAGAATTTATGGTTGGGTCGTCGGACTGGGTAGGAGCAAGCAAGGACATGGCCGAAAATTCTTTTCTTCTGGAAATATTGGCCGCGAACGGCAGGTCGCAATTATTCTCCCTTTATTTAAGGTAGCACAAAGGCTTGAAAAACAAAATCACGGCGACTTGTGCGCGGTTCTATACGACACGGCTTAATTCGGAGGCCGACGATAGCGAGGACTGCCTTGATGGCCTGCGATGCTTGCGCAGGGACGGGCTTTTTAACAATTGCTGCGGCACCGATCTTTGAAAAAAGTGCCCTCGCTTTTTGACCGGCGCGGCGGTATGAGGAGCGCATGACGACACTCTCTGATACCTGGTTCGATCTTTTCGAATTGTCCGGTCTGCTTAACCCGATCGCATTGCTGATCGGGGCCTATCTGGGATGGCGGGCGGATCATCCGAAGAAACTCTGGATCGCGGCGTTCGCGGCCGCGGCCCTGTCCCTCATTCTGGAGGCCGTCGCAGGGCTGGTGCATGTGCCGCTGCCGATCTCGCAGGATGCCGGAGCTCTGGCCATGTTCCCTTTCCGCTTCGTCGGCGGCCTGGCGGCAAGCGGTCTTGCCTATTGGGTCAACGGGAAGCGGAAAAAGGCGTAATTCCAAAGAGAGCACACAAGACGCCTGCTTGCCTGCCGGCGTCCTGTGCTTGTGGTGCTCCTCAGGATTCCAGCCAGTTCTTGAACAGGTGTGCGTTCGGGCATTCCTGCATCGGCGCTTCGGCACCGTCTTCGTGGCTGTCCAGCCATTGGCGGCAGGCTTCGGTTTCCCTGCAATTGATGCAGCGAATGGCTGCCGAGCGCAATTCGATGTTGGCATGAAGGCCTGTCGGTACAGACTTCATGGCGTCGATGGTTCGTAACATTCGTCCCATCAGCTCAGCGCGTTCGTTGAGGCGGTCCATCCAGTTCACGCTGTTCTCCTTCGGCCAGTTCGCGTCGCGTCGCGTTGCGATCGCTCGGCGTTTTCATGGGCCGGAAACCCGGACAGTTTCCCGGCGAATGAATACATCTTGCCTGATGCGGGCGAGCGAAACCTTGATCAGGGTCAAGGCTGGGCAAGCCTGAAGAAAGCGGCCATACTTTGCGTCCCTGAGTCCTGCATGGCGCCGGACCTGTCCTTTTGCGCTTCTGGCATCCGGAGATGTTGGCATGGTTCTATCGGTGAGCGCACAACCGCTCCCGCAGGCAAGCGGCGGAAGTCCTGTTGTTGAGGGGCTGGAGCCGGGAACGGAACTGAAGGCCCGCGTTGAGGCGAACCTGCCCGGCGGCGTCGTTCGCCTGACGTCCAACGACGCCAGGGTCGACCTGCGCGTTGCCTCACCCTTGCCGGTCGGTTCCGAGGTCACGGTAACGGTCACCGGCAGCAAGCAGCAGCCCGCCATCCAGATCACCGTATCCGGTGCGCCGCAGGGGCCGGCATCCGCACCTCAGCAAACGGGCGGTCAGGCCGGTGGCCCGACTGTCCCGGCCAACTCGGCAACGGCGCAAACCCCGGGTGCGCAACCCGCCCTTCCAAGACCATCGCCCGCCCTGACCCATTTCGTTCAGACGCTGCCCGTTTCCCCCCAACCGGCCGCGCCGGCAGGAGAGACAGCTCCCCAACCGCCCCAGGCTCCCGGCGGGACCGCCGTTTCAGGCAGTACTCCGGGCAATCCGACCGTCCCTGCGCAGGGCCAGCTGGCATCCCTGACCGTCAGCACCGGCAATCAGGCTGTCCCGCCTCCGGTGGGGGCGCCAAGCCCGGCGCCGGCAGGTTCCGCTTCGCAAGCATCGCCGGTGCCGATCACCTCGACCGCTGCACCTGCCGGTCCGCCGCAGGCCTCCGCTTCCGGGCAACCCGGCGCCACGCTCACCACACCAGGGGCATCCTCGTCGGCGGCCCGTCCGGACACAATTACAGGCGCGACCGGCACTTCTACAGGCGCGACCGGCACTTCCGTTGGTGGGGCCTCTGGCGCAAACACCGGGGCCGCCCTCCAACCGCCACCTGCGGCGAGGCCTCCGTCGCGGGAACCTGCGGTGCCATCCTCCGATTCCACCCCGGGGAGGCCGGCCGCCTGGGCGCAGCCAGTACTTCAACCGGGACCTGGGCAATCGGTTGGCGGAGCTGCCGCCCAGGGACCGCAGCAACCGGCTGCGGGAACGCCCGCTGCTTCAACAGTTACGGGAGCTGTCCCGGGCCGAGTTGCGCCCGGTCCGCAATCGGGATATTCGCCTGCAACGGCAATACAAGCAGGTCCGACCGTGCAATCGGCGCCACAGGCTGGCGGGCAAGGAGTTGCCCAACCGGGCCACTCCACCGCGTCTATGTCAGCTTCCCGGCCGCAGTCAGGGGGAACCGCAAACCCGGCTGCCAATGTTCCGCAAGGGGTTGATCAGGCCGCAAGCCGGCCGGTATCCCCCGTACCAACTTCCTCACAAGGGCAGACCAATCCCGTTTCGGCGGGGTTGCTGGCGTCCGGCTCCAACTCTGCAGAAACCGCGCGGACCGGCCCGGTGCCGACAGGCCTTCCCCGTGGACCGGAGCTTGCGTCACCGGGAGCAGGGGGGACGGTCAGCGCGCCTGCGGCAAGGCCGGTGCTGCAGGACACAACACTGGCGCGGGCAGGAGTGCCGCCACCCTATGCCTCGATGCCGGGGAAAGCGCCCATGCCGGGAGACAGCCAGGGCATTTCCAAGGGACCTCCCGGACCGGTCAGGCAGATCGCCGAAAACCTGCAGGGGCCCTTGGCCGAACAGCAGGCTGGTCTTGGAAACCTGTTCGCCCAGATCGGAGCGCTGGTCGGCGCCCGTTCGGAAGGCAAGGTCTCCCTGCCGGATCCGGTGGTGAAAGCCATGCAGCAGATCCTTGGTCTGCGGCTCAATCCGTCAGCGAATCTGAGCGGCAAGGACCTGCAGGCTGCTGTGCGTCTTTCCGGCCAGTTCCGGGAAGCGCAATTGCCGTCGCCGGGCGGAGGACAACAGCCTTTGCCGGACCTGAAGTCCGCGCTGCTGTCCCTGAAGTCGCTGTTGCAGCAATTCGGAGCCGAAGCCCGTATCAACCGCCCGGCGGGGCAACCGGTAACGCCTTCCAGGCATGGTGCCCCGCGTGGACAGGCCCAACAAAGCGGCGGAGGATTCTGGGCTGGTGACACGGCGCAGAACCTGAAGTCCCTGCTGCAGGAAACGGATTCCGCCCTTGCCCGCATTCGGCTTACCCAGCTTGTGAACTCGGGGCTCGCCAAGGACGACGGTCCGCGTCATGCCTCCCGGCCGATGGATCTGGTGCTGGAATTGCCGATTGCCCTCGGTCAGGAGACCGGAGTGATGCAGATGCAGGTCGGCAGGGATGGTGGCGGCAAGGACGGCGAAGACGAACACGAACCGGCCTGGCGGTTGCGGTTTGCGCTCGACCTGACCGCGACGGGTCCACTGGAAGCGGCGATCAGCCTGCGCGGCGGCGGAACCTACGCCAGCCTCTGGGTCGACAGGAAGGAAACCTTCGACCACCTGAACGCCCTGCGGGAGACGATGGAGGCCGCCTTTGCCGATGCCGGACTCGACCTTCAGGAATTCCGGCTCATCCGGGGCCTTCCGCCCAGAACCGCCGCCAGATCCGGCGCGCTGATCGACAGACAGTCATGAGGATGTCCCAGTGAGCGAAGAGGAAAAACCGCGCAAGAAACTGGCTGTCGCCCTTCAATACGACAATGACGCCGCTCCGGTCGTGACGGCGAAGGGGGCAGGGTCGGTTGCCGAACAGATCGAGAAGCTGGCGCGCGAAGCCGGTGTGCCCATCGAGGAAAACCCGATGATGGCCGAAGCGCTCTCCCAGATCGAGATCGACCAGGAAATTCCGATCGAGCTTTATCAGGCGGTTGCCGTCCTGATCGGATTCATCATGCGCACGGGCAGGGCCAGGCATCCCCGGATGACCTCAGAAGAGAGCTGATTATCCTTCCTGCGCCTTGAACGGCCGCTGTGAGGCGTCAAAAGGGCTTCGGCCTGTGCGAAAGCGGGCATTTCCTGCAAGGAAATCCTTGCAGGCAAGGCAATTCCCGAATAGGTCATCAAACGGCCAGATATTCGCGCCGCAGCAATTCCTCACAGCTGCCTGACAGGGCGTGGAAAGACTAGAACAGGATTTTTGACGAACATGACGATTGTCGACGTACGCACACCCGATCCGAAGAAATTCATCAAGGGCGCGACCGGCGATTGGGAAATCGTGATCGGCATGGAAGTGCATGCTCAGGTGACTTCCGAAGCCAAGCTATTTTCCGGCGCCTCGACCGAATTCGGCAACGATCCAAACAACAACGTCAGCCTCGTGGATGCGGCCATGCCAGGCATGCTGCCGGTGATCAACGAGGAATGCGTTCGTCAGGCGATCCGCACCGGCCTCGGTCTCAAGGCGGAAATCAACCTGAAGTCGGTTTTCGACCGCAAGAACTATTTTTATCCCGATCTGCCGCAGGGCTACCAGATCTCCCAGTTCAAACAGCCGATTGTCGGGGAAGGCAAGATCCTGCTCGACATGCCGGACGAACAGGTCGAGATCGGCGTCGAGCGCCTGCACCTTGAACAGGACGCCGGCAAGTCCCTGCACGACCAGCACCCGACCATGTCCTTCGTCGACCTGAACCGCTCGGGCGTGGCGCTGATGGAAATCGTCTCCAAGCCGGACCTGCGCTCGGCTGACGAAGCCAAGGCCTATCTCACCAAGCTTCGCACCATTCTGCGCTATCTCGGCACCTGCGACGGCAACATGGACCAGGGCTCCATGCGCGCCGACGTCAACGTGTCCGTGCGCCGTCCGGGCGGCGAGTTCGGCACCCGCTGCGAGATCAAGAACGTCAACTCCATCCGCTTCGTCGGTCAGGCCATCGAATATGAGCCCCGCCGTCAGGTGGCGATCCTGGAAGATGGCGGCGAGATCGATCAGGAAACGCGCCTCTTCGATGCGGTCAAGGGCGAAACACGGTCCATGCGCTCCAAGGAAGAAGCGCACGACTACCGCTATTTCCCCGACCCCGACCTGCTGCCGCTGGAATTCACGCAAGGTTTCGTCGACGATCTGGCCCAGCACCTGCCGGAGCTGCCGGACGACAAGAAGAACCGTTTCATCAATGATTATGGCCTCTCCGCCTATGATGCGGACATTCTGGTGGTCGAAAAGGCTTCCGCCGATTTCTTCGAGGAAGTCGCCAAGGGCAGGGACGCCAAGCTTGCCGCCAACTGGGTGATCAACGAGCTGTTCGGCCGTCTCAACAAGGAAGGCAAGGACCTTTCGACGAGCCCGGTCTCCGCTGCGCAACTCGGCGGCATCGTCGATCTCATCAAGGACGGCGTCATTTCCGGCAAGATCGCGAAGGACCTCTTCGAGATCGTCTGGACCGAAGGCGGCGACCCGGCGAAGATCGTCGAGGACCGCGGCATGAAACAGGTCACCGACCTGGGCGCGATCGAGGCAATCGTCGACGGGATCATCTCCGCCAATCCGGACAAGGTCGAACAGGCCAAGGCAAAGCCGGGTCTGCTCGGCTGGTTTGTCGGCCAGGTGATGAAACAGTCCCAGGGCAAGGCCAACCCGCAGGCCGTCAGCGACATGCTGAAACAGAAGATCGGACTGGAATAATATGGCCGGTGAGGGAGTGACCACGTCCGTCGATCTGCCCATCACCGGCTCCTGCCATTGCGGTGCTGTGTCTTACGAAATGAAGACGCAGCCCCGCCACGCAGTTATGTGCAACTGCTCGATCTGCCGCCGTCTCGGCACGGTCTGGGGCCACGGCGAAGTCGGCGCGGTTTCCGTATCCGCGGCCGCCGATGCGACGCTTGCCTACTCCTGGGGCGACAAGGATCTGGCCTTCCACAGCTGCCGGACCTGCGGCTGTACCACCCATTGGGAAGCCATCAAGGGCGAGGGCAAGGGCCGCATGGCGGTCAACCTGAGGCTGGCGGAACCGGGCACCATCGAGGCTATCGGTCTGAGGCATTTCGACGGCGCGGACAGCTGGACGTTTCTGGACTGAGCTTTCACCTGAGAGGGCTGAATGAGGCATAATCGGCTCTTGGCAGTGGCGCATAACTACGCAGCCTCTTTGGCCAGTGGCCTCGGCTTTGTCATCGGCCATTGGTCGACAGATGTTTTTGCAGAAGCAGCCGGAAACGCAGACAACTGCATTGAAGTAGATTTCCTCAACGGCTCTGTCACCCATGGTTTGGCATCACGAAATTTTCTGGATGCCTTGAAGGCCTACAAGGCCGGGTTTTCTTCCTTTTGCCTGAAAAACGGCGTCGTCCGCAGGGATTTCTCCTGCTTTCGCGCGCGTTATTTCACACTTGGGAAGTTTGTCTATTTCACCGTTTTTGTTACGGATCGCAGGGGCAAATCGAGCATTCGGGAGTATGAAGGTTTTCCTGGCCGGCGTGTCAAAGTGGTGGATCCACTGGGTCGGCCAAGACCAAAGCGTAGCGTTGGAAAATAAGTCTCAATGCCGAATTCGAAATCCGATCGTATTCCGCTTTACGCAACGCCCCTCGGCGTCTGGGCCATCGTGGCGCTCTGGGGGCTGTCGCATATCCTGCTCAGGGCGCTCAATACGCCAGTGCTCGGCACCGACGACATGTTCGAGAATGTTCTCGTGCAGACGCTGGAGCCCGGCTACATGCTGCGCCAACCGCCGCTTTACGAGTGGCTGCTGTGGTCCTCGCAGCAGGTCTTCGGGCCGACGATCCAGGCGGCGCTCTTTGTCAAATACGGGTTGATCTCTCTTGCAGCCCTTTTTCTGTTCCTGATCGCCCGCAAGGCGATCTCCGATCCGCGGCTCGCCGCGCTCTGTGCCTTTTCCTATTCGCTCTATTACCAGTTTGGCTGGAACCTGCACGAGGGCGTAACCCACACCGTGGTGCTGACGGCCGCCTGCGCGGTGAGCGCTTTCCTCTTCATCAAGGCACTGGAGACCGGACGGCTTTCTTTCTATCTGCTCTTCGGCCTTGTGGCCGGGGCCGGGCTTCTTGCCAAGCATTCCTACCCGCTTTTTGTGCTGGCGCTGGTCCTGGCGGCGGCGAGCGACCGGGTGTGGCGTCCGAGGCTTCGTCTTGCAGGACTTCTGCTGGCTCCACTGGCGGCGGCCATTGTCTACAGTCCCTATGCCTGGTGGATCCTGAGCGATGGCATGACCTTGCTCGGATCCATGTCGCGCACCATGGGGGTAACGGCTGAGACCTCGCACATCGTGCGGGCGGGGGAGGGACTCGGCAAACTGGCCTTCGGCCTGCTGGGTTTCTCCGTGCCGCTGCTGCCCTTGCTTCTCTTGCTGTTCTGGCCGCGCTTCCTCGGAAAGAAGGCACCTCAAACGCCGGCCGTCAACGATGTTGCCCGCTTTTGCGGACGCACGGTTCTGATCATGATCGCGCTGACGGCCATCATGATCGTGGTGACAGGGGCGACTTACGTCAAAGAGCGGCACATGCACCCGCTCCTGCTGCTTCTGCCGATCTTTCTCTTCGCCGATCTTGAACGCTTCGGCTTCCAGCGCCAATGGCGATGGCTGGCGGTCATCGTGGTTGCCCTCGTAGCGGTGGTTTTCGCCGCCCGGGTGCCCGGCCTGATCGCCCCGGACAAATTCTGGTGCGGTGGCAAGTGCCGCCACATGAAGCCCTATGCCGATCTGAAAGTCCCGCTGTCGGAACTCGGCGCGGCCAATGCCACGCTGATAGCCGACAACGGCTACACCGGCGGCAATCTGCGGGTTCTCTTTCCCACGGCCCGTCTTGTCACCAAGGCCATTCCAGCGAGAACTCCGCCGCGTGAAAAGTGCTTCTTCGTTTGGGAAGAGGGCGACAGGGAACCGCAGGTTCCTGCGGGAGACCGCTTCGCAAAGGCCGCCTTCTGGCAAGCGGACGCACCTGCTTCCGTTCGTTATCTGACAGGCGCCTGGCCGCATCTCTTCAGGGAAAAGGGCTGGCGCACCACCTGGTGGGGCGTCGCGGAACTCGATCCCGCTGCACCGGTTTGCCGGTAGCGAATTCCGCTTGGCCTTCCCTTGCCACATTCAAATCCGGTTCGGAAGATATGAGCAAGCAAGTTACCGTCGAAAAAGCCCGCCCCGAACACCTTCGCGACATCGTTGCCATCGTCAACGCCGGGGCGACCAGCGTGCGTGCGGGCAAGGATTTTGCTGACTGGCAGGACTACCGGCCGGCCTTCGACGCACTGCGCGAAGCTGCCGAGGCGGACATCTATGTCGCTCTCGATGAAACCGGCGAGGTGGTCGGAACCTTTCAGATCCATTTTCTGAAGGGCTTTGCGTTCCAGGGACGCCCGCGTGTCCAGCTGGAAAGCGTGCATGTGCGCCCGGACCGGCGCGGCACCGGCATCGGCCGCACGATGATGGAAAGGGCCGAGGCGCTGGCAAGGGAGGCCGGTGCCTGCATGGTCCAGCTCACCTCCAACAGGGAAAGGGAAGGCTCACACCACTTTTACCGGAGGCTTGGTTACGATCAGAGTCATCTGGGGTACAAGAAGATGTTTGTCTGAGCGTGTCTTTTGAAGTCTTCTGAACCACAAGAGATGCCAACGGGAGCAGGGGACTTCGATGACAGTATCCCAGGAAAAGCCGATAGACCTCTATTACTGGCCGACACCGAACGGCTGGAAGATCTCCGTCATGCTGGAGGAACTGGGTGTTCCCTATGAGGTGAAATACGTCAATATTGGCCGGGGCGAACAATTCGATCCGCATTTCCTGTCGTTTTCGCCCAACAACCGCATGCCGGCGATCATCGATCCGGAAGGACCGGACGGTGAGCCGATCAGCGTTTTCGAGTCCGGCGCCATACTTCAGTATCTCGGCCGGAAGTTCGGAAAGTTCTATCCGCAGGACGAGCGCGAGCGTGTCGAGACCGATGAATGGCTGATGTGGCAGATCGGCGGCTTCGGTCCGATGCTCGGTCAGAACCATCATTTCCGACACTATGCCCCTGAAAAGGTGCCATACGGCATTGAACGCTACTTCAACGAGACCCACCGGCTTTACAAGGTACTGAACCGCCGTCTTGAGGGCAGGGACTACGTCGCCGCCGGGCAGTACACCATCGCGGACATGGCCATTCTCGGCTGGGCCCTGCGCTGGCAGCGGCAAGGGATCGACCTGGAAGAGTTTCCGGACGTCAAGGGCTGGCTGGACCGTCTGCAGGCGCGTGAAGGGGTGCAAAGAGGCCTGGCCGTGGGGGCGGACGATCAGCACAAGCTGGTCATTGCGGAGGACAAGAAGGCCCAGAGCATCCTGTTCGGCCAGAAATAGCTCTCCACCCAGGAGCCTGGCTTTTATTCCCCCGCCGCGTTACCGGTAATGATTGCGCCACACGTTCATACCGGAAATTGCGGCGGAGGATTTGCCGGATCGAAAGGTCCGGCAAATAGGGGAAGGCTATTCCACCCTGTTCCAGGTTTCGCCCTTGCAAATGAGCCCGCCCATCACGCAGCCCTCCAGCTTCAGCTTGTTGACCGAGGTCAGTTCGATGAAACCGGTATAGGTCTTGCCATCCTCGGCGTTGTAGACCTTGCCCTTCCATTGGCCCGCCTTGCCGGTCGGTTGCATGGACCGGACAATCTGAACGCCGAGCAAGGACCGGCTGCGTTTTGAGACATCCGGGTTCTCCGTGTCGTTGCGCGGATCACGCAGCCAGACGAGTTTGCCGCACAGCGACTTGCCGCAGGACGTGATGCGGATCTTCGAGGCGCCGTTCGGGCGAACCCAGTCGCCCCTGGCATCGGCCGCAAGGGCCTGCGCCGTGGTGATCACGAACAGGCCGGCCGCTGCAACCGCCGCCACACAGGGTTTCAGCATTCATTCCTCCCAAGGTGAATACATTCCGTTTACGGAAGCGGAAGGTAAAGAGTCTTTCCCTTGCTGAAAACCCGTCTCCCTACGTCACATGTCAGGTTTTTTCCAAAGGCGCCAAACGGTGGCGGCGGTTTCAGCCATTGCCATGAGAAAGGGTTCGAAAGCGTAGAAACGAATCCATGGTGAACGAAATATTGACGGGCCCTGTCAAATTTTCGAAGAATGTGATTGATAACAAAAGAGAATTTCGGAACTGATGCTTACCGTCCCGTAAATTTCAGACTTGATTAAATCTTTATTCGGATTGCGTTAAACCTGTCTATTAACGGGCCTTTTAACTGCTGCTGCTGAAGTGGACCTCAAGAAACGCAGCGGAATTTTCCGCATATGCATGGCGTTTCTTGGGAGCGGAGCAGACGCCGGCATTCAGGGAAAGCAGGGGTGCTCCGAAAAGTCTGACAGAGGACGAAAGGAGAGCATCATGGCTCGTTTTGAAATGCATTCGGCCGATATGGCCATCATGGGCGAAAAGCCGGTAACCGCCGATATCCTGTTCCAGATGGGGCTCGACAGCGCCAGCGGCCGTCACGGCAGTACAGATCTTGTTACCGCACACAAGTGGTTCAACATCGCAGCCCTGAAGGGCAACAAGGAAGCCGTCCGGTATCGCAAGGAAATCTCCGGCGAAATGAGCCCGTCCGAGATTGCCGAGGCGCAGCGTTCGGCCCGCGAATGGCTGTCGATGCATTGATGCGGGGCAGGGCTGCCGGCCTTACGGCACCTGAACCGGACATGTTCAACTGACGCGGCAGGTGTTTTGC
Source organism: Roseibium sp. (assembly GCF_050301095.1). Taxonomy (GTDB): domain Bacteria; phylum Pseudomonadota; class Alphaproteobacteria; order Rhizobiales; family Stappiaceae; genus Roseibium. The sequence goes on along the minus strand of NZ_JBNKYW010000027.1, from coordinate 5,100 downwards.
TGCCGCGTCCGGAATTTTCATTTCTATTTGCCATTCGCCCCATATCCGTCAACGGACCGGGCAACACTGTGCTCGTTCCAGAGTGACCGGTCGATTTCCCTTCCCGGCGCATATTCCAGGCCGGTGACGGTTCCGTCGTTTTCATCCAGCGCAAACTTGCAGGAAATTTCGGGCCGGACCCGATTGGCTCTGAACGATCCGCAACCATGTCTCCCCAACTGCAAGCGGTATACCTGAAGGCAAGCGCTGCCAGGCATGTCACCGCATGCCGGTCGCTGCCACCGATTGCGGGCTGATGAATGGAACATGCTTTAGTTCATCAGCGAGTAGCGCATCAGGATGCGGTCGTAAGTGCCGTCGTCCTTGACACTTTGAAGGCCCTGCCGGAACCGCTCAATCAAGTCCGGGTCGGAGGACTTGCTGAAGGCCATATAGAGAAAACGGGAGAGGTCCTCCAGCCGGTAAGCCGGTTCGAACATCGCCGCGTCCATGCCGTCCCGGCGGACCTGATAGTAAAAGGAAGCTTCGTCGAACGGCACCAGGTCGATCCGCCCGTGTGCAAGCTTGCGCATGTTCAGGAGGTCCTCCCCCACCAGTTCCAGGTTGGTGAAGCCTTTTCCCTTGAGATAGAGATAATTGACGTTTTCGAGCGACACGCCGATGGAATATTTTCGCGCGTCCTCGAGGGAGTTGAGCTTGATTTCTTTGTTGGCGGCCAGTTTGAAGAACGATGTTGCGACAGGGGTGATGACGCCAACCCATTCGAACAGATCCTCCCGCTCCGGGATGCGGGCCATGGAATAGATCAGAGTGTTTTTTCTTGTCTGGGCAAGTCGATAACTTCGCGCCCAGGGGTAGAATTCGATCTTCGCGTCGACCCCGGTCTCCTCCAGTACTGCCTGGACGACCTCTGTCGCCATTCCCTTTGCATCGCCGTTTTCCTGGTAGTTGTAGGGCGGCAGTTCCTCGGTGACGATCAGGACACCCGAGGCGCCGGCCGGCGTCAGGACCGACAGAAGCAGGGCTGCGGCCAGGAGAAGGCGCATGATGGGTCCTCGTGCGTTTTTCCGCATCTTACGCCGAAGGCGAAGCCTCCGACGTTTTGGCAAGGGTGTTTAATACATTTCTCGAAGCCTAACATGTCTTCATGCCGAGCGTAGCCCTGACAAATTTGATAGGGCGGTCCCTAGTGGACCGGGGCAAGACCGAACTCGTCCCAGAGTGCACGGTCGATTTCCTTCCCAAAAGCATATTCGAACTTCTTGACGGTCCCGCCGGTCCGATCGAGCACGCAATTGTAGGAAATCTCATACCAGACCAGATTGCTCCTGAGCGCTGCTGCCGGGGCGTGGACCACATTGCCTTTCCGGTAACTGTTGCGGAAGGCATGCGGAGAGACCCGCGTCGGCCGAAAGCCGGGAAAAGCATTCCGCACCTGTTCCATCGCCTCAAGAGCGCAGATCTGGTCGGCCTGATCGGCGCTTGTAAGTGTCGCCAGTTTGATCCGCGCTTCCTGTGACCTCGGATCATTCAGGACACCTGCGGCGTATAGACTGGTCGCGGTCACCCACGTGGGCGAGGTTTCAGCTTCAGCCGGGGCGCGGGAGCCGGATCTGGCGGGAATGTCAGGCTGGGGCACATCCCGAACCCTTGCAGTCGATAGCGAATCCGTCGGCGCATCTTCAGTCAGCCCAGTCGTGTCAGGTTGCCCCGTCCTGGCCGGACCGGACAGATCCTCCAAAGCCGGTGCCGGAGGCTGATAGATGAGTTCGACCGATATCGGGGCCGGCGCAGATGACCGGTGCATAGTCTGGGTTGCCACACCGGACAGCAGTGCCAGGAATGCAAGGTGCATCCAGATCGCACAGGCCCAGGGAAAGCGGTCCGCGATCAGGTGATGGAAGCCTGCCGTGCCCGCGTAGCCCACCGGTTCGCTCCGTTGCCGAAATTCTTGTCTGCAATCTGAAGCCGAAATCTGTGTCGGATTTGTGGTGCCCGCGCAGGCCTGTCCGATTCAAAGGAGAACAAGCGGAGCATTGAACGAAGGTCCGGATAACCCCCGTTGCACTTGCATGGGGCAATGCAGAGATGATCCTTCCGGACCTGGTTGTAGTTGTGGTGGAGACGCGTTGTGGTTTTGACGGGTGAATGTTACTTAGGGTAAGCTTGGGGAGTTTGGACAATTCTAGGTGGCTGTCCCGGGAGCTTCCGGCAGGCGTGCCAGCCGGCAAGACCACGGGGTCGAATGGGAGGTGACATGGCTGAATCTTCGTACAAGCTGACCCGGAAATATTACAATCCCGCAGGCCACGTCACGAGCGCGGGCGAATCCTCCAACATCAACATGTTTGACTTCGGGATCGTGCTGATGGGCGACAAATCCGCCCTTGGTTACTGCCCGATCTGCTTTGGACATATGCCCTGGGAAGGGGCCACGGAAGACCATATCGTTACCGGAGACCAGTTTCTCGGAGACTACAACGAGTACATGACCAACGAGGAGTACAACGCCGGAACCAACATCATGTCGGCACACCATCGTTGCAACTCGTTCAAGAGTGAGACGGATCTTTTCGCCTATTGGCGCGCGCACCCCGAAAGGCTCCATCTTACGCAGAACCAGTACAGGGCCTTGATCGCCATTCTCGATCATCTTGCCGAACGTGGAATGGCATCGATGACCAACATCGCCCCGAGCAAATGGCACGAAACGGTGTTCAAGATCGTCAGGTCTGTTCAGAACCGGGATCCGGACTTCGTGCATCTGTCCGTAAAGAAATGAAGATACGCCTGCGGCCTGCCCATCCCGGTGACCGAGAGGCGGTGCTGGCGATCGTCGGCAGGCCCGATGTGTCCGCCACGCTGATCCTCGACCCGGCCTCGAGTGCCCAAAGGTATGTCGAGACAGGGCTGCGCGGCAGCTCCGGCGCACTTTATGTTTACGTCAGGAATGGTGAAATCATCGGTGGTGGCAAGCTTGAAAATGCCAGTTTCAGCTATTTCGTCCATCCGGATTTCCAGGGCAGGGGGCACGGCAAGGCCATTGCCGGCCGGCTGCTGTCATTGCTGCTCCGGCGCTGTCCGGCGGGACCGGTCCTGCTGACCATCCGCCGCGACAATTCCGCCTCCCGGAGCATCGCCGAGTATCTGGGGTTCCGCTTCGCCGGCGCGGACGGCCTGTCGCCGCATTGCCTCCACTTCGAACGCGCCGCCGAAACGGATATCGGCCGCGCGGCTGGCGTGTTGTCCCCTGACAGGCCAAGGCGCAGGCCGGCTGACCGGCTGCGATAATCCCAAAAGCGCAAGATCCACCGGAATTGACAGGAACCATTCTTGGCCGAAACAGCATGCATGCACGGAAAAAGTGTGTCTTTGTTCACGCGCTCTTAACCATAAACGGAAATAAGCTCATGGCCGATTGAGTGAAAACTCCAAGGTATTTCAGAGAGTTCGTGCCATGTTCAAGCGTGCTGCCATTTTCCTGTCCGCCTTCTTGTTGCCAATTCCGGCGTTCTCCGCGGACCCTGCTCCGGACGGTCAGTTGAATTTCAACCGGTCTGTTCTACGCGGAAGTCTCGGGCTGCGGTACTGGTACAGCCAGTCGAGCTATGACATCTCGGTCGACAGTTCCCGGTCCATCGACACAGATGACCGCAGCGCACACTCGGCCGAACTGACGTTCCGCCTGGAAGACACGACAAGCAACGCGTTTTCGCGCGGATATGTCGGTCTTGGCAAAAATTCCGGAGGCGAACAATCCTATTACGGCCGCAAGTCGGACAGCCTGAAATCGACCGCTTTGAAGTACATAACCGTTGATGGCGGCTGGCAGCTGGCGCAATGGCAGCCCGGAAACGCAAGGCTCGACGGTTTTGTGGGTTACCAATATCTGTCGGATCACATCATTGCGAAATACTCGGACGATCTGTTCCGGATTGACAATACGTGGCATGCCATTCGCATGGGTGTTGCCGCCAGCGGCGACTTCACGGATCGCTTCGGTTGGTCGGCGGATCTGGCAGCCGTGCCCTGGAGCTATCATCAGGTCCAGGAAGCAACCAGCGCCTATACCTATGGCTTTGAGGCGGACGCCATGCTCAATGTCAATCTGACCCCGTCCTGGCAGATGGCGATGGGCGGCCGGTACTGGTGGCTGAAATCCGATTTCCAGAGAACGATCATCAAGCACGACGACACCTACCAGCGCTACGGGCTGCTGGTCGAAGGCAAATACAATTTTTGAGGCTTTTGCGGCCTGGGGACAGGATTGCGAGAGCCCGTGCCGCAGCCTCTGATACCACTTCCGGACCTGAGAACCATCTCACGCTTCCTGTTCCGCTTTCGACTTGGACGTTCTGCAAGGCGCGGTGCATTTGTTGACGATTTCGCCGATTAAAGGCACGTGCGGACGGCGTGGAAAAACTGCCTTGGGATAGAAAAAGGGCTTGCTTCCAAAGGCTGTCGCCACTAAACGGGACTGACCGGAGAGGTGGCCGAGTGGTCGAAGGCGCTCCCCTGCTAAGGGAGTGTAGGTTTTAATGAAACCAATTACTTAGAAGCCTTACTCACCAGTTTCCCCCAATTTTCCCCCACTTCCGTCGCACTTTTGCGAACATCCGAGTGCTCCAAGTGACCATAGGTCTCCATCACGAGACGGCCCGAGGACCAGTGCCCGGCGTCCTTGACGAAGGCCAGTGACTTGCCCGCCTTGAGCAGATTGGTGGCGAAGGTGTGCCGCCCTGCCTGATGTGGTGTCAGGTAGGGGACCTTCGCCTTCTTGCAGGCGCGCTTCAGGGTCTCATAAACGCTTCGGCGCTCGGCATAGCCGAAGATCGAGGCCGTTTCGCTCTCGGGCAAGTTGGCGATCATCACCTGAACCCAGATCGGGAACTCGACGATCTTGGGTTGGCCGCGCTTGTCGAAGCCGATCACGGCGGTTCGTTTCTCCAAGTCAAAATCTGCAAACAAAGCCTCTGATATCCGGCAGCCAGTGGTCGCCAGGAAGGCAAGCAGGGCCGCGAGGCGCGGCGGCAATTGCGGGATGAGCTTCTCGAACCACTCGACAGAGGCTGCTCGCATCGGAGTCTTCTCAACCTTAGG
>NZ_JBNKYW010000026.1:0-8302 GCF_050301095.1 Roseibium sp. | reverse complement strand
TGGATCGTCGCCGAATTGGTGCACATACCTTTCGGCCAGGCCATGCTTGCCTATGCGCCCGGAGGGCTGGAAGTCATGACCCTGCTGGCCTTCATGCTCGACCTGGACCCGGCCTTCGTCGCGGCTCATCAGATTGCGCGTTTCACGGCGATGATTCTGGTGCTGCCGTTTGTGACAGCTCTGGTGCTGGGCAAGAAGTAAGCGGGCAGATCGAACACCTGAGATCAGGAATTGATAAAATGCAGCCTGTCGAAGGTTCGCCGCCATTCGGCAACACGTCCGGCCAGAGTCTCGGGATCGTTCGACCGTAGCGCCTCGGCGATCAGCCTTGCGAGTTCGGGCATTTCTGTTGCTGTCATGCCCCAGCGCACCAGTTCCGGCGTACCGAAGCGAAGGCCGTTCATGTCGCCGTCGACGGGAGCAACGGGCAGGCCGATGCCGCAGGCAAGAAAGCCTGCCTTTCGGAGTTTTTTGGATGCTGCCTGCCCGCCGCCGAAGGCGGCTGCTTCCAGGGCGAACTGATGGGATTCGGTCATGCCGTTTCCGGTTGAGAAAACCGGCATTCCCGCTTCCGCCAGCGCAGCCGCAAGGGCTTTGGCAGTTGCCACCATTTCGCCGGCATAAGCCTTGCCGTGCTCCCGCCAGTCCAGCAGCGTGACCGCAAGCGCTGCCGATTTCGCAACGTCGAAATTCGCGGTCAGACCCGGAAAGGCGATGGCGTCCAGTTTTTCCGAGAGGTCCCGGTCGTTTGTCACGATCAGGCCGCCGGCGGGGCCGCCGAGGCTCTTGTATGTGCTCATGGTCATCATGTGAGCGCCCTCGGCGAGCGGGTCATCAAAGACGCCGCCGGCAATCATGCCGCACTGATGCGCTGCGTCGAACAGTACGAAGGCTCCGACTTCGTCGGCAATGGCACGGATTTCGGCGACCGGATGCGGGAAAAGATTGAGGCTCATGCCGATGGTGATGAGCTTCGGGCGGACTTTCAGAGCAAGATCGCGCAATCCATCGAGGTCGATCGTATAGCCGTCTGCATCGACAGGAGCTTCGTGGATCGTGAGGCCGTAAAGGCCTGCACAGCCCGGAGCATGATGGGTGACATGACCGCCAACCGAAGCGGGCGGAGCGATGATGGCATCGCCCGGCTTGGTGGTCGCCATGAAGGCGTAAAGATTGGCAAGTGCTCCGGACGCGACACGAATTTCCGCATAGACAGCGTTGAAGATCTCGCAGGCGAGATCCGCTGCGATCACCTCGATTTCTTCAATCGCCTCCAGGCCCATTTCGTATTTGTCGCCCGGGTAACCGAGAGACGGTCGCGAGCCCAGACCGCTGGAAAGCAGCGCTTCGGCGCGCGGATTCATGACGTTGGTCGCCGGATTGAGATTGAAGCAGTCCCGCTCGTGGATCCGGCGGTTTTCGGTGGCAAGTGCGTCGATGCGGTCGGCGACCTGCGCCGAGGACATGGTCCGGGTGTTGCCGGTGATGTCATCGATCCTGTCAGCAGCCGCGGAAGGCAGCCAGGGGCGAAGCTCGTGTGCACTCATGTTCGGTTCTCCAACTTTCTGCTGGAAGTTTCGTCATATGCTTGCCTTGCGGCAAGCGAGATTTTAGAAATTCAAGGGCTAGAAAAATTGAGGCTCAAGGTGCCCGTATCCCCTCCCGTACCCAGACTGCCATCGCTGAATGCCTTGAGGGCCTTCGAGGCGGCGGCGCGCCTTGGCGGTTTCGCCCAGGCTGCCGAGGAACTGCATGTCACCCCGGGGGCGGTCGCGGCCCAGATCAAGTCTCTCGAAGATGACATTGGGGCGCCGCTCTTCGCCCGGCACGCCCGCGGGGTTCGGCTGACCCCGCTGGGGCAACGGGCGCTGCCCGGGTTTGTTGCGGCTTTCGACTTGCTGGGGGAGAGCATAAGAGATCTAAGGCGCGACGCGGCACCGCGAAAGATCCACATCGCGGCCCTGCCGGCGCTGGCCCAGCTCTGGCTGGCACCACGGCTGTCCGCCCTGCGGCAACAACTTCCGGGCATCGATATTTCCGTCACGGCGATGGAAGTGCCGCCAAACCTGAAGCGGGTGCCTTTCGACCTCTGCCTGTTCTACCGGGAGGACCCGCCGGAGGGTGGGATCCGGGTCTCCGGCGACGAACTCTTACCGGTCTGCGTTCCCGAACTGGCCCGGACGCTCAAGAGCCCGCAGGATCTGAAGGCCGTGACCTGTCTGACCGACACGGCCTGGGCAACCGATTGGCAGTCGTGGGCGCAGGAAGCCCTGCCGGGAGAAGCCTTTGCCCCGATTGGTCCCGTCTTTTCGCTCTATGCGCTTGCCCTCAATGAAGCCCTCAATGGTGTCGGCGTGCTCATGGCGCACAGGTCCCTGGTTTCCCGTTATCTGGCTTCCGGCGCCCTCATCGCGCCCTTCGACATCCCGGTTCCGCTCAAGGCGGGCATCTGTCTCTGGCGTCTTCCGGGGGGACAAGGCGGCGAAGTGGCGGGAAAGGTCATGGCTGCCTTGCAGCAGGGCATATAGCCGAAGCCCTCTCTCCACGCGCAATGGCGAGGAACCGTCGGACCATGGTCGGATCAAGTCGACTGTCCCGGCGGGCGAACGTCTGAAGCGGAACCGCAGAGGTCCGGCAGCGGAGGGCATAGGTCCGGGGGCACTTCGCAACCGGCTGGTAGAAAGGGATCATTCGCGCAGACGTTTTTCCAGACTGCGAGGACGACCATGCAGAATATCTCAAAACCCGTAGCCCGCCGGTTCCTGACATTGTCCGTGGCCGCCATCATTGCCTTGATCCCGGCAAGCCGCTTCGACATCGACCTGGGAGGCATTCATTCGCTGGGAGGGCAGGCTCTGGCAAAAGACGGCAGCGACGATGGTGGCAACAGCGGTTCCGGCAGCGATAGCAGCGGGAGTGGCAGCAGCGGCAGCGACGACAGCAGCAGCGACGACAGCAGCGGCCGGGGAAGCGGCGACGATTCTGGTGGCGACAGCGACAACTCGGGGAGCGGCTCGGACGATGACGATGACCGTCAGGGCCGTGACAGAGACCGCGACAGGGATCGTGAGCGGGACCGTGACGGAAAGAGAAAAGCACGTGCCGGCAGGGACAGTTCGCCTTCCGCGGAGATTCGGGGAGCGCATATCGAGGTTCGCTATGCCAATGGTTTCAAGGACGAGATCGAAAACGGGGTATTCGAGCGCAAGGATCCGGCAGGAAGGACCGTGAGCCGCCGGCCGGCAACGGATGCGGACCGTGCGAGACTGACCGGCGCTGCAAACCGGCTTTCACGATCCCTGTCGAACGCCCGTTCGCGCTCCGCCCGCACGGTCCATGTCGAAATCTCGGGAAACAATGTGGAAGTCCGCTATTCGGATGGCTGGAAGGAAGAGGTCGAGAACGGCCGGTATGAACTGAAGGATCCGAACAACAATACCGTCATCCAGCGACAGGCCAGACAATCGGATCTGGCACGTCTGCGCAAATTGGCCGGAAGGTAACGCGGGGTCCGTACGCAGGGGCGGAAAACGTCATCAGAAAGGGGGGCGTCAGCTCCCCTTGCTGCCTTTTTCCCAGACGTCGTGGGCAAGAATGGCGGCCTCGACCCTGTTGCGAACATGCAGTTTCTTCAAGATCGCGGTCATGTAGTGCTTGACCGTTTTTTCCTGAAGGTCGAGCGAAAGCGCGATTTCCTTGTTGCTCATTCCCTGCGCAACCAGCCGCAGGATCTGCTCTTCTCGTTTCGCGAGATCTTCAAGCCGGGTTTCGGGACGAGGTTGCCGTTGACCGGAATTGAACACCTTCAACAATTTTGCCGCCAGCGTGGGAGACACGTAGGAGCACCCCTGAGAGATTTCTCCGACGGCGTTGCACAGTTCGCGCCCGCTGACTCCCTTGAGAATGTAACCATGCGCGCCTGCCTGCAAAGCCGCCATCACGTCGTCCTCCGCCTCCGATACCGTCAGCATGGCGATCCGTGTTTCCGGATGGTGTGAAGCTATGGCCGCAGCGGCGGAGATGCCGCCTCCGGGCATCGATATGTCCAGAAGGACGAGGTCCGGCCGGGTTGCCTGTACCAGTTGCAACGCCTCGTCGGCATTTTCACCTTCCGCGACAATGTCGAACTGATCTTTTTCGGCGAGCGTCCGGCTGACGCCTTCGCGAAACAGCGGGTGATCGTCCACCACGACAATCCGGATGGGGGCGGTCATTCGAGTTCATCTCCTTGCTGCTCCAGAACAAGACGCAGGCATGTCCCGTGGCCGGCGGAGCTTTCAATCTCAAGCCGGCCTCCCTGGCTTTCGATGCGGTGACGCAGGCCGGGAAGGCCAAGGCCCCGTTGATGGAGGTCGTCGTCCGGCTTGGATGAAAGACCCGGACCGCTGTCGCGCACACTCACGACCAGTTTCCCGTCTCTTCCCGTGGCTTCGACACGAATGTCCTTGCCCTCGCCATGGCGGCTGGCGTTTGACAAGGCTTCCTGAAGGAAACGAAAAACACAGATCTTGCGGGAATGATCCAGTTCAGCCGTTTCCAGTCCCGCAATATCGACCTCGACGGCATCGCCGGTGCGCGACTGATGTTCCGAAACCGCCTTGCGAACCACGGTCTCCGGTGCCTGGGAAGCGATTTCCGGCAGGGCGAGGCCCCTGCATATGCTGCGGATATCGGCCATGGCCTGATCAAGGCTGGAGCGCACGCCCTCGGACAGGCGCCGCCTTTCGTCCCGGTTTTCGACCTCCACGACACTGTCCAGCCGCAGGGCGCCGAGAGACAGAAGCTGTGCCGGACCGTCGTGAAGATCCGCACTGATGCGCCGCAGGTAGCGCTCGTTCATCTCCGCCGTACGTGCCGACGCATGTTCGACCCTCTGCCTCAGCTGGCGGTTCTGTTCGACAAGCCGTCCGAGCTCGGAAATCCTTTCGGTAAGGGCTTGTTGTTGCTTCGTGATCGTTCGGCTGCCGTTTTGTACGATCCCGAACAGCAGGAAAGAGGCGGAGGCCATGACCAGCATAACCACGATCCATGTGGTGACCCTGGCACGGAGCAACTCGCGTTCCAGATCGTCGGCAACCTCGTAGAATTCGGCCACGGCAATGACCGAGCCCGACCAGACCTCCCGGATGGGGCTGTAGACCTCCAGAAGCGGCCGGTTCATGGCGCGTTCCGCCGCTGCCTCCTGCCCGTCGAGATCGGAAAAGGAAGCCACGACCTTGCCGGCCCAGGCGGCCTGCAACTCCTCGCCCGGCGGGAAGGTCTTGCCGATGAGATCGGGATTGCTTGCATAGGCCACGAGGCCGCCCGGTTTCCATATCTTGTAGGACACCACGTGTTCGCCAAGTGGCGTTTCCCGGAAAATTTCGGTCAGTGCCTGAACCGCTCCGGGAGAGAGCTCGTCCGATCGGGCCAGTTCCTGGCTGGCGGGAGAAATCACGCTTTCCATATAAAGCGCCGTCGCATTGGCGGTGTTGGCGACTACGCCGCGTTCGATACGGTCCGATACCCAGACCGCCATCGTGACGGCTGCCACGAGCATGACCAGTCCGCCGGTCAACGCAAACCTCCGCGAGAGCGACAGTCTCGAATAAGAGACCTGCGACATTGCACTGGATGTTCGGGCCGGCTGCTTCATGGCTCAAGGATATCCCAGCCTTCCACCCGGTTCCATTCGGACCTAGGTCCGAGTGAAATGCCGCCAATTGGTCTGATCGGGGCGATCGGCTGGTTTCCGAAAGCCGCTTACTGGACATGACTGAAAAACTGTCCGACAAGGCAGGCGAGGCATATTCATTCAAATGGGGACTTTCTCCAAGACTGGTGACATCGAATGAGCAGGTTCTGGAGTCCGATTGTTGAAAATCTGGCGCCCTACACGCCCGGCGAGCAGCCGAAGGATCGTGTCTTCATCAAGCTCAACACCAACGAGAATCCCTATGGGCCATCACCCATGGCATTGGAAGCCATCCGGAACGGAGCTGAAGACGATTTGAGGCTCTATCCCGATCCGTCGGCAACGGACCTCAGAAGCGCGATAGCATCGAGTTTCGGCGTGACCGCGGATCACATCTTTGTCGGTAATGGTTCCGACGAAGTCCTTGCCCATGCCTTTCACGGATTTTTCAGCGGCAAGGCACAGGTGCTCTTTGCGGATGTCACTTACAGCTTTTACAAGACCTTCTGCGAGCTATATGCGCTTCAGAAGCAGCTGGTCCCTTTGAACGAGGCGTTCGAACTGGAACCGTCAGATTATCGCGGCACCTGTGGCGGCATCGTCATTGCCAATCCGAATGCACCTACGGGCGTGGCTATTCCGCTGTCGGGACTTGAACACATCCTGCAGCAGAACCCTGATACCCTTGTCCTCGTTGATGAAGCCTATGTCGACTTCGGCGCTACAAGCGCGGTACGGTTGGTGCCGAAGTATGAGAACCTGCTTGTTGTGCAAACCTTTTCCAAGTCGCGGAGCCTTGCCGGATTGCGCGTGGGATTCGCGGTTGGCCAACCCCAACTCATCCAGGCGCTGCGACGTATCAAGGACAGCTTCAATTCCTATCCGCTTGGCCGGCTTTCGCTGAAAGGGGCACTTGCAGCCTGGCAGGACCGGGACTGGTTCGATGAAACGCGCCTGCGCGTCATGGCGGACCGTGACCGGTTGGCGGAAAGACTGAAGACCCTGGGGTTTCGTGTCCTGCCATCGTCCGCGAATTTTCTGTTCGTGAGCCACGAACGGGTTTCCGCCGCGAAGCTGCTCGCGGACCTGAGATCGGAAGGCATTCTTGTCCGCCATTTCGATCAGCCCCGCATCGAGAATTTTCTCCGGATTTCCGTCGGCACCTGCAACGACTGCGACAGGTTGCTGGCCGTCACGGAAGACCTGGTGGGGCAGGCGGGCTGACGGGCGTCGGACATTCCACGCTCAGGTTTTTTCGGTGGAAAGCCACTCGCGGGCTTGACGCTAGACGAAAGAGGCAGCTGCGGAGCCGGCGTTCGCTTGCCGCTGTACCCGGCGTGACCGCTCGATCCCTGACCAGATACCGGAGCAGGCGGGATTACGGGTTTTCGCTCAACCTCTTGACAAAAGTCAGGGCAACCGGCGCAAACAGTCTGGCATTATTGGCCAACCCGGACCAGCCTGTGAAAATCGTCCTGCGACAATGCGTCAGGCGTATGCGACATTGTGCAAACTGCGGAGCACTCACTTAAGCTAGTAAGACCCCATTGATATGAATCAACGCGGCTCATCTAGAGTCGTGCTCATGGTCGTGCCATCGTTGGCACCTTGTAACGATTTCATAGACTGGGGCGCTAAAATGGCACAAAGCAAGGCCAAAATAATTTCGCTCGAGGAAGGCGGTTTCGCCATCTTCCTTGTGCTTCTGGCATTTGCCTGCATCATCGTGGCAGGCAAGACATTCGATCAGGTCATGGCATTTCATGCCGGCATCGGCGCATTGTTCGCCGCCGTCGGCGTGTTCGTGATCTTCAAAAACTACTTCAACGACGGCGGGGAACCGATCCCGGCCGAAATCAACGGCAAACCCAACTACAACTTCGGGCCGGTCAAGTTCGGTTCGGTGGCGGCCATGTTCTGGGGCATCGCCGGATTTCTCGTTGGTTTGATCATCGCGTTGCAGCTCGCCTTTCCGGCGCTGAACTTCGATCTGCCGTGGACCAATTTCGGTCGTCTGCGGCCGCTGCACACGTCCGCGGTGATCTTCGCCTTCGGCGGCAACGTTCTGCTGGCTTCATCCATGTATGTCGTTCAGCGGACCTGCCGGGTGCGCATGCCGGGCAGGATCCTGCCGTGGTTCGTGATCCTGGGCTACAACGCCTTCATCGTCATCGCTGGCACGGGCTACCTGCTCGGCGCCACGCAGAGCAAGGAATACGCGGAGCCGGAATGGTACGCCGACCTGTGGCTGACCATCGTCTGGGTCTTCTACCTGCTGCTGTTCCTCGGCACGCTCTGGAAGCGCAAGGAACCGCACATCTATGTGGCCAACTGGTTCTATCTGGCGTTCATCGTCACGATCGCCATGCTGCACATCACCAACAATCTGGCGGTTCCGGTCTCGATCTATTCGACCAAGTCCTACATCGTCTGGTCGGGCGTGCAGGATGCCATGGTGCAGTGGTGGTACGGCCATAACGCGGTGGGCTTCTTCCTGACCGCCGGCTTCCTGGCCATCATGTACTACTTCATCCCGAAGCAGGCCGACCGGCCGGTCTATTCCTACCGCCTGTCGATCGTTCACTTCTGGGCGCTGATCTTCCTCTACATCTGGGCCGGTCCGCACCA
>NZ_JBNKYW010000025.1:0-11402 GCF_050301095.1 Roseibium sp. | reverse complement strand
TAAAGTGACCGGCCGGTCGTACTTGTAATGGGTCAGGTGATAAATGCTTGCACGAATGGACATCGCGAGACCCCGGCTGGCTTCTGCGGAAATGTGCGGACATCACAGTTCCACAAAATGGCGGACCCGACCATGCCTTTCTCTGGGCATCGGGCGCCGGAACTGCACAAATTTTGGGTCCGTACCCTTGCCAGCGATTGGATCCCTCATGGAAAAGGACTTTATCCGTGTGCGGAAAACTTAAGGGAGGCTGCCGGATTTTGGCCGGTTTGCGTATCAGTGAAGTCCCTGCGGCGTTTGAAATGGCGCCCCGCATACGTTGCGTTAAGGCCTCACCTTTATCGGGTGGCAAACTGGATTGCCTGATATCCGAAGTTTCTGTCCGTATCTCGGGCATCCGGTGCTATTAGGTGTGTGTAAACACGTATTGCCTTCTGCGGAATGTATGCGTTGAGTCTAAGATGTCGGCGGCCGCGAGTCGCCCTGAAGGGACGTTTCAGTCGAGCAGGTGGGAATCCGGCGTAAAGGAAGACGATGGTCGTCAGAATACTCGCTCTGTGTTGTTTTTGCTTTATTGCCGGTGCCGTTCAGGCTGCCGATTTCTCGGTGACGTTCGTCAATCCCGGCGGCAAGACCGGTTTCTGGGGCGAAGTCGCCAAAACCATGGCGGCCGCGGCGGAAGACCTGAATGCCGATCTGGAAATTCTTTATGCGGACCGCCAGCCCTATGCCATGGAGGAGCTGCTCATCCACCGGCTCGAGCAGGGGGACCTGCCTGACTATTTCGTTCTGGTAAATGAAAACCAGGCCGCTGCCCGGCTGTTGCAGCTCATGGAAGGAACGTCCAGCAAGGTTCTCCTTCTGCTCAACAAGCTGACGTCCAAACAAAGGCGAACCCTCGAGTTGCGCCACATCAGCATGCAGAAGGTTATCGCATCGATCATTCCGGACAATGAAACCGCCGGCTACGAGATGGCACAGTCCCTGTTCGAGAACGTGCGGCAAACCCATCCGGAGGCAAGCGGGATCCGCCTGCTTGCCCTGACGGGGGACACCAGCACGCCTGCCGGTGTCCAGCGGGAGCTCGGCATGCTGCGGGCGGTTGCCGACAACCGGGATGTGACCCTGGTGCATGCCATCCCTGTTCAATGGAACGAGGAACTGGCCTATGACCGTGCCAGGTCCGTCCTGAACAGGACGCGGATCGATGCAGTTTGGGGGGCCAATGACTCGATCGCCTTCGGAGCCCTGAAAGCGGCGAAGGAGGACGGTCTCGCAGCAGGCAGGGACATTCAGTTCGTGGGGCTCAACTGGTCGAAACGCGGCATGGACGCCGTCCGCAGCCGCGAGCTGACGATGACCCATGGCGGACATTTCTTTGCCGGGGCCTGGGCGATGGTGATGTTGCGCGACCATTTTTTCAAGCGCGTGAAGGGCGAAGTCCATGTCGACGTCCTGTTCAAGATGTCGCCGATCACGCCGGAGAACGTCGATCTCTACCTGTCACGCCTCGGCGACGGCGACTGGCGGAAAATTGCCTTCGAGAAATTCTCCAAGGTTGAAACCGGAAGCAGCCACTATGATTTTTCCGCCGAAGCGATTTTGAACGCCGCCGGAAGCTGACTTTCCCGGGCCTCTTCAGCGGTCGCTTCCGGTCATCGCAACAGCCGGAATTCTCTCCTACCCAACTGCCTGCCTTGAAGGCTATAGATGGATTACAAGGGCCTGAAGAATGCCCAGCGGGAGAAAGTGATGACCGATACCAACGAACCGGGCGGAGCCTACAATCCGGAAACCGAAGGCGCGGAAATGGCCTTTTCGGACAAGATGTCCTACGGCGACTATCTGGGGCTGTCGCGGATACTGAACGCTCAGGCCCCCCTGTCCGATGCTCCCGACGAGCTGCTGTTCATCATCCAGCACCAGACCTCGGAACTCTGGATGAAGCTCATGCTGCACGAGCTGAACGCGGCACGCGAGGCGATCGCGGAGGATCACATGCCGCAGGCGATGAAACTGCTCGCACGGGTGAGCCGTATCATGGAGCAGCTCAATTCGGCCTGGGATGTCCTCAGAACCATGACGCCGAGCGACTACACCCAGTTCCGGGATGCCCTCGGCATGTCGTCCGGGTTCCAGTCGCTGCAATACCGGCTGATCGAATATGCTCTCGGCAACAGGAACGTGTCCATGCTCCGGCCGCATGAGCACGATCCGGAAAGCCTTGCCCTTCTCAAGGCGGAACTGGCGCGGCCGAGCCTTTACCAGGTGGTGCTGGCTTTTGCCCGCCGCCACGGTCTTGAGGTTCCAGACAGCGTGACTGCGGAACCCTCAGACGCGCCGCACCGGGAAGTTCCGGAAATCATGACCCTCTGGCAGACGGTCTATCGGGATCCGTCCGCCCATTGGGCGCTCTACGAGGTCGGCGAGAAGCTGGTCGATCTGGAGGACTATTTCCGCCGCTGGCGCTTCAATCATGTCACGACCGTCGAACGGGTCATCGGCTTCAAGCGCGGTACCGGCGGCACGGGCGGCGTTACCTATCTCAAGCGAATGCTCGAAGTCGAACTCTTTCCGGAGCTGTGGCACGTCAGGACGGCGCTTTGAGCCTGTCGATCCGGACGGCCTGCCGCCACTGACGCCTGTGGGACTCATGCCTCGCCTCTCCGGCCATTTGGATTGGCGGGAGGACGTGCAAGGCAGGACCGTTTTCAGGCCCCGGACCGCCCATCATATTCGATTTGCAGGATTTACATCGGCGAACGTGCCGATAGAGTGTCTTTCAAGCGGCCTCGCAAGAAGGCCGTTCAAGGATTTTGAAGAGGGGAATTTCCATGTTGAAACAACTTGCTGCTGCCGCAAGCCTGCTGGCGCTTCTGTCGGGCAATGCCCTGGCGGACCCGGTGAAGGTGGGCATGATCACCACCCTGTCCGGCGGCGGGGCCGGGCTCGGCATCGACGTGCGCGACGGCTTCATGCTGGCGGTCAAGCAGGCGGGCAACAATGATGTCGAGGTCATCATCGAGGACGACCAGCGCAAGCCGGATATCGCCGTCCAGCTCGCCGACAAGATGGTGCAGTCGGAAAAGGTCGATGTTCTGACCGGCATCATCTGGTCCAACCTGGCCATGGCCGTGGTGCCGTCGGTCACGGCACAGGGCAAGTTCTACCTGTCGCCGAACGCCGGTCCTTCCGCACTCGCCGGCAAGGGCTGCCACCCGGACTATTTCAACGTCGCCTGGCAGAACGACAACCTGCATGAGGCCGCCGGCGCCTATGCCAAGGAAGCGGGCTACAAGAAGAGCTTCATCCTTGCGCCGAACTATCCGGCCGGCAAGGACGCGCTCACCGGCTACAAGCGGTTCTATGGCGGTGATCTCGCCGGTGAGATCTACACCAAGCTCGGACAGACGGATTATGCGGCCGAACTTGCCCAGATCCGTGCCTCCGGCGCCGACAGCGTGTTCTTCTTCCTGCCTGGCGGCATGGGGATCTCCTTCCTGAAGCAGTACAAGGACAGTGGCGTCGACCTGCCGGTCGTCGGTCCGGCCTTCTCCTTTGACCAGGGCATCCTGCAGGCCGTCGGCGATGCCGCGCTCGGCGTGAAGAACACCAGCCAGTGGAACAAGGACATCGACAACCCGGTCAACAAGGCCTTTGTCGAAAGTTTCCAGGCCGAATACGGCCGCCTGCCGTCGCTCTACGCCTCGCAAGGCTTCGACACCGCCAACCTGCTGTTGTCCGCCATGGCGAAAGCCGACGTGAAGGACGCCGATGCCTTCCGGGCGGCGCTGAAAGAGGCCGATTTCAAGTCGGTGCGCGGCAACTTCAAGTTTGGCCCGAACCATCACCCGATCCAGGACATCTACGTCCGCGAGGTGATCAAGGAAGGCGACGTCTACACCAACAAGACCATCGGCACGGCGCTCTCCAGCCACGCCGATGCCTACTGGTCCGAATGCAGCATGTAAGGTAAGCACCACAAGTTGGCGCGATTTCTCGCGCCAACTTAATGGGTGGGGAACTCATGTCATTGATATTGCTCATAGAGCAGGTTCTGAACGGCCTGCAATTCGGCATCATGCTGTTTTTGATGGCCGCAGGCCTGACCCTGATCTTCGGCGTCATGGGGCTGATCAATCTTGCCCATGGCTCGCTCTACATGATCGGGGCTTTCTGCGCGGCAGCCGTTGCCGCGGCAACCGGGTCCTTCGTGCTGGGGCTTATCGCGGCGCTGGCCGGGGCCGCGATAGCAGGGGCTCTGGTGGAGCTGGTCGTCATCCGGCGGCTTTATGCCCGGGATCATCTCGACCAGGTGCTGGCGACCTTCGCGCTGATCCTGATCTTTTCGGAAGGCACGCGCTGGATCTTCGGGTCCTTCCCGCTGTTCCTGAATGTTCCGGAGTTCCTGTCCGGCCCCGTGACGCTTCCCGGAGGGATCGCATATCCGCTCTACCGGCTGACGCTGATCGCCGTCGGTCTGCTGGTGGCATTCGGGCTCTACCTTTTGATCTCCAGGACGCGGCTCGGCATCCAGATCCGCGCCGGTGAGAACGACCGTGAGATGATCGCAGCCCTCGGCATCGACATCGCCCGGCTCTACACCATCGTCTTTGCCCTCGGTGCGGCCCTTGCCGGACTGGCGGGCGCGCTGGTCGGCGCGATCCAGTCGGTTCAGGTCGGCATGGGCGAACCCGTCCTCATCATGGCCTTCGTCGTCATCGTCATCGGCGGTATCGGCTCCATCAAGGGCGCGCTGATCGGCGCGATCCTGGTGGGCCTCACCGATACGCTTGGCGGCATATTCCTCCCGGAACTCATGAAGCTCTTCCTCGATCCCGCAACCGCGACCTCCGTCGGTTCGTCGCTCGCCTCCATGGCGATCTATGTGCTGATGGCGGCGGTCCTGATCCTGCGGCCCTCCGGACTGTTCGGAGCGCGCGCATGATCCGGGAAAGCTACATCAACACCTTCACGCTCGCTCTCTTCGTGCTGATCCCGCTCTGGGCAGTGACGGCGGACGAGCCTTTCACCATCACGCTGATGACGCGTGCGGCGGTTTTCGCCATCGCCGCGATCGGTCTCAACATCGCGCTCGGCATCGGCGGGCTCGTCAGCCTCGGTCACGCCGTTTTCTTCGGGCTTGGCGGCTACGCGATGGGCATCCTTGCCTATCACGCCCAAACCTATACGGCGCTGACCGAATGGCCCTTCCTGATCGAGGGCACCAAGTCCATGCCCGTGATCTGGCTGGTGGCTGTCGTGGCTTCAGCGCTGGCGGCACTTGTCATCGGCGCCCTGTCGCTGCGTACGACCGGCGTCTATTTCATCATGATCACGCTGGCCTTCGGGCAGATGTTCTTCTTCTTTGCCATTTCCTGGGCGGAATATGGCGGTGAGGACGGCCTGTCGATCTATGTCCGTAACGGCTTTCCGGGGCTGAACACGCTGGACCCGATCCAGTTTTACGGCCTCTGCCTGGCCCTTCTCTGTCTGGTGCTGGTTTTCGCCTGGCGGCTGGCCAAGTCGCCCTTCGGGCTGGCGCTCAACGCCGCGCGTCAGGCTCCGGTGCGGGTGGAAACCGTCGGTCTCGACACGGTCCGGCTGCGCCTCGTCGCCTTCGTGCTCTCCGGCGCGATCACGGGGCTGGCCGGGGCGCTCTTTGCCGACCTCAACCGTTTCGTCAGCCCGACCATGTTCAGCTGGCAAACCAGCGGCGAGATCATGATCTTCATCATCCTCGGCGGTGTCGGGCGCCTGTTCGGCCCGGTCGTCGGCGCACTGGTCTTCGTCGCGCTGGAACACTGGCTCGGTGGCCTCAGCGAGTACTGGCACATCTACCTCGGCCTGCTCCTGCTGCTGATCGTCCTGTTCGGACGGGGCGGGCTGATCGGCATGATCTCCGGACGGGAGGCTGTCCATGACTGACACCGTTCTTGAAGTGAAGGATATCTGCAAGAGTTTCGGCGCGCTTCAGGCCAGCCGGAACATCTCCCTCGACCTGAGACCCGGCGAAATCCATGCCATCATCGGTCCGAACGGTGCCGGCAAGTCGACCCTGATCGGCCAGATCTGCGGCACGCTCCGGCCGGACGCGGGTAGCGTCACCCTGCGCGGAGAAGATGTCACCCATCTCCCCACCCGGGCGCGTGCCCGCAAGGGCCTCGGACGGACCTTCCAGATCTCCTCGCTCGCCATGGAAGACACGGTGTTGCAGAACGCCGTTCTCGGTGCGCTGGGGGCCAGCGGCCGGCCCTGGCGGTTCTGGTCGACCGCCTTGAGCGACAAGGCGCTGCGCGAGACCGCGGAGGAAGCCCTTACCCGGGTAGGCCTCCAGGATCATGCCCGCCACCGCACGGCCGAACTCAGCCACGGCCGCCGTCGTCAGCTGGAGGTTGCCGTTGCCCTGACGCTCAAACCCAAAGTGCTGGTGATGGATGAGCCGATGGCCGGTCTCGGGGCGGAAGGTTCAAAGCTGCTGACCGGATTTCTGGATCAGCTGCGCCACGAAGCGCCGATCCTCCTGGTTGAACATGACATGGATGCCGTCTTCTCGCTCGCCGACCGGATCAGCGTCCTTGTCTACGGCGAAGTGATCGCCACCGGCTCGGTCGACGAGATTCGGGCCAACCCGGTCGTACGCGAAGCCTATCTGGGGGACGAAGCATGAGCCTTCTGACACTTGCGAACGTCACCGCCTCCTATGGCGCGAGCCAGGCTCTCTTCGGCGTCGATCTTGAAATCGAGGAAGGCGAGGTTCTGGCGCTGCTCGGCCGCAACGGCATGGGCAAGTCGACCACCGTCAAGAGCATCTGCCGCATGCTGCCTGCGAGCGGCACGCTGACCTTCGACGGCAAGGACCTCAGCCGGCTGCCGAGCCACCGTGCGGCCCGGCTCGGCCTTGGTCTGGTGCCGGAAGGACGGCGCTGCTTCGCGGACCTGAGCGTACAGGAAAACCTGATTGCGGCGGCCCGCAAGGGCGCCTGGACATTCGAGCGCGTCATTGAGATGTTTCCGCGCCTCGGCGAGCGGCGCGGTCAGAGGGCGGGATCGCTGTCCGGCGGCGAGCAGCAGATGCTTGCCATCGGCCGGGCGCTGATGACCAATCCGAAGCTCCTGATCCTTGACGAGGCAACCGAAGGCCTGGCGCCGATCATCCGGCAGGAAATCTGGTCCGCGATCCGTCTTCTGAAGGCGGACGCCGGGCTTTCCATCCTGGTGATCGACAAGTCGCTGAAGGAACTGAAAGGCGTTTGCGACCGGGCGGTGATCCTGGAACGCGGCAAGACTGTCTGGACGGGCACCATCGACGCGCTCAGCGAAGACGTTGCGCACCGGTACATCGGGGTCTGAGCCATGTTCCGCTTTCCGCAATCCGTTCTTTTCAGGCACTGCGATCCGGCCGGCATCGTCTTCTACCCGCGCTACTTCGAGATGATGAACGACTGCGTCGAGGCCTTCTTCGCGTCGGTCGTGAAGTGGCCTTTCCAGGCAATACATGGGCAGGGGGCGGTTCCGACCGCTGAAATCCGGACGCGCTTTTCGGCTCCAAGCCGGCTCGGCGACGAACTGACCCTGGCCCTCAACGTGACCCGGATCGGACGCACCAGCTGCGGCCTCACCATCGAGGCAAATTGTGGCGGGGAGCCGAGATTTTCAACCGAGCTGACGCTCGTGAACGTGAATGCGGAGGGCAGGCCGGAGGTCTGGCCCGCCGATGCAAAAGAACAGATACGGCAATTTCAGGAGTACCAGGGATCATGACAGCGAAAACCATTCAACCGGAAGGCTGGGCTCCCGCGAAAGGTTATGCGAACGGCATGCTGACCAAGGGCGACACGCTGCACATCGGCGGCCAGATCGGGTGGAACAAGGACCAGGTGTTCGAAACGCAGGATTTCGTCGGCCAGATGGAACAGACGCTCGCCAACATCGCGGCCATCGTCAGGGAAGCGGGCGGCGACGTCACCGACATTGTCCGCCTGACCTGGTTCATCACCGACAAGCGTGAATACATGGCCCGGCAGAAGGAAGTCGGCCAGGCTTACCGCCGTGTCTTGGGCCGCCACTTTCCGGCGATGTCCGTGGTGGTGGTTGCCGGGCTCATCGAGGACGAGGCCCTGATCGAGATCGAAGCAACGGCGCAGATCGGCTGAAACGGAGCCCCTGCCGAATTTTCGCGAAGGGGAAATTGCCCGGCAGATCGTAATCCAGATCACGGAACGGCTGCGTTTGCGGGTATAGTATCGCTTCTGTTTCACCAGCATTTGGGCCAGGCCGTGCGGTCTGGCCGTTTCTGAGAGTGGACTGAGCGATGACCGGACCGAAATTCTGGGGCAAGAGAATTGACAGCATAGAGGATGCGATTTCCGCGCTGGAGGGCTGCCGCAAGCTGCCTGCCGAAAGCAGCCCTCAGGCCCGTGACAACGTCAATTCCGTCATATCCTTCCTTTCGCACTCGACCTTCCAGCGCAACGACGCGGCGGTCGAGATCGTCAATCAACTGACGGAATTGAGCGAAAGGCTTGCCAACAACCTGAAGGTCGCGCCGGAGCTGTTCCAGATGGCGCTTGTGCGCCTTCGTGAAAACAAGGCCCTGTTCAACCGCATGAATTCGGGTGGCTATGCGTCGTCAAATGGTTATCTGCCGCCGGCGGCCGGGTCGCGGGACATGCAGGCGCAGATCTCCTCGTCGCTGAAGCACATGATGTCGGGATCGCTTGCGGGCGCCGACGAAACGGATGCGCTGCCGGAGAATGTCGACCCCAAGGAGGCGGCAGACGCGGTCAACCAGGCGCGGCTGGCGGCAGGGTCGAAATACTCCGAGTCCGTTCTCGACACGTTCGGCGGTATCTGCGATTGCCTGAGGGTTTCGAATTTGCTGGTCGGAATCGTCAAGAACAAGTTCGGCGTCGAAGGAACCATTGATACGCCGATGAACGGCCACGAGGTCTTCATCTATCCCAAGGATGGCCGTTTGGCGGGCAAGAAGACCGTGATCATGGACGGAACGGCGGCGCAATACACCTATCTCATCGGGGAAACCGAACTGGGTGTCGACAGGAAGCTTCTGACACGGGAAGACCTCGGCGCGCTGGACAAGAACGTCAGGAGCGGCGTGTTCACGCTTGACGAGCACAACAGCTTCATCCGGCTGGTTCGGCGGCGCCTCGCTTCGTCCTGACCGGTGTGCCTGCCTGGCCCCTGTCAGCCGCGTACGTGGCGCCGGGCCTTGATCCGGCGGCGAGGGCATTAAAACCCGTCCCGGAGCCTTCAGACGGAGGCTGGCCGATTCTCTTCTCCTGACTGGAGGGATCCTTTCAGATCGTATGTGGAGCGTCCCGGGACAGCCGAAATTTGTGACTAAATTGCAACAGGTCACTTTTATGAGAGCAATGGAGCTCTCGTAAAGTCAATTTCAGGGATCTCTTAATTCCTTTGCCATTCATAATGTGCCACAAGGAGACAGTTGGCGGCGTAGGTGCGTGATGGGATGCCTGGGAGGCAAACTGCAAATAGTGCATCGGCAATCCCGGCCCGGTCGTCAGTTCGTTTGTTCAGGTGAGTGCTGCGTTTTCGTTCGCCCTTGCGTTGACCTGCAGACGAGGTCGAGTTTTGGGGGTAGTGTATGGGTATGCGATTAGTCGCAAGGCAAATCTTGGTCTGCATGTCGTTGCTGTTTTTGGCCAGCTGCCAATCCAGCGACATCAGCGAGTTGTCGACATTTGGCGACAGCTCCGCCTCCGTGAAGAACTTGCCGGACGTTTCCTACTACAGGGATGATGAATTGCTGGCCGAAGGTGTCGTCCAGTTCAAGGAAAAGAACTTCGGCAAGGCCTATGCCATCTTCAAACGGGCGGTGGAAGTCTACCCCAAGGATCCCAACGCCTGGCTGGGATATGCGGCCTCCGCCGACATGATCTCCCGCTTCGACAATGCGGACAAGGGGTACCGTCAGCTTGCCGGGATGATTCCGAACAGCCCGCAATACCTGAACAATCTCGGTTATTCCCATCTCCTGAGAGGGGACCTCGTGATTGCCCGCCGGTACTTCCTCAAGGCCTATGAAATCGATCCCGACAACGATATCACGGCCAACAACCTTGAACTGCTGAGGAACAGCGTCTCCTTTGCAAAACGCGGGTAGGGATCTCAAGGCGGATCGACTTCAGAAAGGGTGAAGTTGACCAGCGATAGCAATTCGTCCGAACAGGAAGCCGGGACGGCCCCTGAAAGCGCCGCGGCGAGCAAAAGCGTCCCGAAACAGACGCCTGCGGCGGACGGGAGCAGATTCCGCCTGCTGGTCGTTACCAACATCATTTCCATCGCCATGGCGATCGTGCTGTTTCTTGGACTGGTCTATTCCTGGACAGCCACCTCGGAGCTGCGCCGCATCCAGGCCGATCTGGGGGATCTTGAGGCATTTGAAACGCGCCTCAACGAAAAGATCAACCTCATGAACACCGGTTTCCAGAACCGTCTCGAACGCACGGACGACCGGATCGAAAGCCTCCGCTCCGAACTGATGACGCTGAATGCGACCCTGCAGGAGACCGGAGCCTATCTTGAAAACGAGATTCGCGACCTGAGGGCGGACACGCAGGCCCTGTCGGCAGCGGCAGGTGCCGGGTCTTCCCTCACGTTGCCGGGCGGGAGCCCCGCCGGTGTTCCGGCCGCGGGCAACAACTCCTTTGCTCAGCAACCCTCGGCCATGTTCCGGCGGGTGGTCACGCCGGATGGCAAGGTCCGCTACGAGAAACGGCGCTAGCCTTCCCCGAAGCGCTTTACTGTCTGAACGGTGCTTGTCCTGAAGTCCGGCTTAAAAAGCCGGGACGAACCTTGCGTACATCACCACGTACAGAGCAAGAACGATCACCACGCCGTAGGGCGTTTTCCGGGTGCTTGCGATCTCGTGGATGCGAAAGCCGATGCGTGTATGGGAGAACGCCTGCAGGAACGGCGATTTCAACACGACAAGAAACAGGATGGCGAAGACCAGCAATCCGATGGTGAACAGCATCATATGGTCCCAGCCCACGAACAGGCCGGTCGGAAACAGCAGCTTGGCGTCGCCCGCGCCGAACCACTTGAGGGCCCAGAAGACGAAGCCCATGGCAAACAGAAGGCCGCCGGCATAGAGATCGGTGGTGGGGTTGATGAAGCCCTTGGTCATGATGGCCGTGGTCGACATGCCCGCCATGGCCGTCACGGCATAAAGGCCGCACAGGATCAGCACGCTCTTGTTGCGGATCTTCCATTCCGTGAAGTCCTGATAGCCGACATAGCCAAAGAAGGCCGCTGCTACGGCGAGGCAGAGATAAAAGGCGGCAAACTCCAAGTCCGGCCCTCCAGGCGGGTAGTTTTAATTCGGGTGGTCGCTTTGCAGGAACCTGCAGCAGCTT
>NZ_JBNKYW010000024.1:0-3173 GCF_050301095.1 Roseibium sp. | reverse complement strand
CCGAGGGCTCCCGCCCAGAAGGCGGCGTGATCCTCGATATCCCCGCCTTCGCAATCGATCACCAGATCGCCCAACCGGCTTTTATGCATTTCGAACTCCAAATTTTCAGTCGGAATAACCGGGCGGCGAAACCTGAAGATCCACCGCCCGGCAGAAAGAGTGTCTTTCAGCGGAAGAAACGTCCTCCGGAGACCGGAGGCTTATTCCGGCAGGTGGCAGACGGCCTCGATGTTATGGCCGTCCGGATCCAGCACGAACGCGCCGTAATAGTTTTCATGATACTGGGGCCTGAGGCCGGGTCCGCCGTTGTCCTTGCCGCCCGCCGCGATGGCGGCCTCATAGAAAGCGTCGACCAGCGCCCGGCTCGCGGCGGCGAAGGCGACATGCAGGGGCGCCTGGAGGGACTTGCCCTCTCCGATCCAGAAATCCGGTTTGCCCGCGCCGAAACCGCAGTAGCTTACGCTGCCGGTCATCTCCGGCGTCACTTCCATGATGACGCCGATCCCGAGCGGCGCCAGAGCCTTCTCATAGAATGCTTTCGAGGCGGGATAGTCACTGACGGCAAATCCGACATGATCGAGAATAGACATGATAATCTCCTGAAATTTACGCAGGAACAAATTAGGAACATTTTTGATGAAATTGCAAGCCGGGTTGCTTCGGCATAATCGCGAAACCCATATCCTTCTTGGAACCAGCCGGCAGGCAGGGTGTGCCACCCTGCTGCCGAATGGTCGTGCGTGGCCCTTCAGCCATGTTCCATCGCTGCCGATGGATGCCTTTCTCCCCGCCCCGTCCAGTCGATGGAGCGGGTCACGTACATGGTGACGGCAAGCGCCACGAATGCGATCACGGAACCGATCAGCAGGGCAAAGTCCTGTTCCCGCATAAGGGCATACAGCACGCCGAAGATGCTCGCCAGAACCACGGTCATCACCAGTCCGGCCGTGCGGCTTCGCAGGGAACTGCCGATATAGGCGGCATTCAGAAGCGTCGCCGCACCAGCGGCGATCAGATAGGCCGGGCCATAGCCGAAATGTTCCGCAAAGGCGAGCAGCATCACATAGAAGATGATCAGGGCGAGGCCGACCAGTCCGTACTGGATCCAGTGGAAGCGCCAGCCGGAGCGCATTTCCAGGACGAAGACGGCCAGGAAGCTGAGGCTGATGAAGCCGATGGCGTATTTCATCGATCTGGAAATGGTCTGGTAGAAATTGACCGGCTCCACGAATTTAACGCCGAGAAGCTTGTCCTGAAGCGGTACCTGGTTCGTCTCAAGCACCTTCGGTATCCCCCGGGCAAGATATGGAATTGTCCAGACCGCCTCGAAGCCTTGTGCCGAAATCTTGCGGCTTTCCGGCAGGAAGGCACCCGTGAAGCCAGGATGCGGCCAATCGGATGTCATCGCGACTTTCGTGGTCTGACCGGCAGGCGCCACATGGATCGCGGTCGATCCGTTGAGCTGAAGGGGAATATCGAAGGAAAACCCTTTCCGCCACTGGAGAGGCGCAACCTGGGCGTTGATCCCGGAGGGCGTTGCGGTTTGATGAACACCCGGCGTCGGGGTCATCGAAAGGGGCCCAAGCCCCGGTTCGAACGAGACTGTTTCGTTGCCGTCGAGACCGAGCGTCACCTCGCTTCGCAGGGCTCTGACATCGCCGATCCCGATGACGAGGACGGCCTTGCCGGCCGGTATGTCAATGGTCCCGCCATGCCTTGGCTCGAACATGCCGTCGGGAGGCGCGGAGAACCGGCCGCTCAGGTTGAGACTGCCGTGATAGACGGGCAGCGAATAGATGGATTTCTTCCGTTCTTCGACGCTGACGTTGCCTGATACTTCCAGTTTCTGGGGAAACAGCACCACCGTCCGGCGGTCGATCACCGTTTCCCGCTTGTCGCCGAGACCGGCGTCATAGGTCTCGGTAAACGGCACGACCAGATAGGGCCCGTTGATCTCCTGCGTCCCGCCCCAGGAGCTCGCAATGTCCCTGGAAACCTCCCGCGCCCGGTCGGCCCGTTCCTCCACCAGAACCCAGACAAATGTGCTCGGGATCATCAGCATCACGGTCACGAAGCCGATCAGCACGAACTTGACTGCCGGAGAATTCAGGAACGAGAACGGCCTCGCAGGCGAACCGGGAAACGGATCGGATGAAGGAGTTTCAGTATCGCTTGTCATCAATTGAACCCTTTGCCGTTGGGCACCCAGGCAGTTCCGGGTGCCGGTCAATGGGTTGAGACTTGCCTTCTGGACGGGAGTTTATTGGGCGGACTTGCGGGGCTCTTCAGCAAAGTTTCCGCAGATTTCGTGCAGGGTGGTTTCACGGCCCTGAGCCATTGCCCGCAACCCGCGTCCCTGAAAGACCTCATCCTGAGGAAGCGCAACGCGCTGTCTCGAAGGATGGGCCGCTTGCCCGGGAGTGTGCCGCCCATCCTTCGAGACGGACCTGACGGTCCTCCTCAGGATGAGGCCTTTTTGAACCGGCGCTCCAAAAGCAAAAGGCCGCCCCGAGGGACGGCCTTTCGAGATATTGGAACAGCATGAAAATCAAACGCGGCGTTCCACCATCATCTTCTTGATCTCCGCGATCGCCTTGGCCGGGTTGAGGCCCTTCGGGCAGGCCTGGCTGCAGTTCATGATGGTGTGGCAGCGGTAGAGGCGGAAAGGATCTTCCAGGTCGTCCAGACGCTCGCCGGTGGCTTCGTCGCGGCTGTCGATGAGCCAGCGGTAGGCCTGCAGCAGGATGGCCGGGCCGAGGTAGCGGTCGCCGTTCCACCAGTAGGAGGGACAGGAGGTGGAGCAGCAGGCGCAGAGAATGCACTCGTAGAGACCGTCGAGCTTGGCGCGGTCCTCATGGGACTGCTTCCACTCCTTGGCCGGTTCCGGCGAGGTGGTCTGCAGCCACGGTTCGACCGAACGATGCTGGGCATAGAAATGCGTCAGGTCAGGCACCAGATCCTTGACCACCGGCATGTGCGGCAGCGGATAGACCTTCACCGCACCGTCGATCTCGTCCATGCCCTTGGTGCAGGCCAGCGTGTTGGTGCTGTCGATATTCATGGCGCAGGAGCCGCAGATGCCTTCGCGGCAGGAGCGGCGGAAGGTCAGCGTCGGGTCGATCTTGTTCTTGATGTAGATGAGTCCGTCGAGCACCATCGGGCCGCAATCATCC
>NZ_JBNKYW010000023.1:0-23379 GCF_050301095.1 Roseibium sp. | reverse complement strand
CAATGAGCCATCTGGCCGACAAAGGCGCTGGCCATGAGGCCAAGGCGCGACTCGCCGTCTTCATCCTCAAGGCCGAGATCCTCCTCAAGGGACCGGCCATGCCCCTTGGGCGTCTTGGCGGGCTCGACCTGCTCCGCCGCGGCACCGGCCGAACCGAGCCAGCCGGCAGCCGCCAGCAGGCAGAGAACCGCCGGAACACCCAGCCCCAGCCCGCCGACAATGGTTGCGGCACCGCGGGTCAGGTTGGCGGTGATAACGGCGGGGATGCGGTGCACCGTGTCGCCGAAGAAACCGCCGAGGCCGGTCGGCAGGGGCCAGCTTTCCGGCACGGGCAAGGCCGCCAGGGCCCCGGCGGCCAGCGAGGTTCCGACCAGCCAATAGGCCAGCCGCTTGCGGCCGATGCCGAGTGCGTGGCCGGTCAGCAGGCGCCAGCCCCAAAGGACCAGCGGAATCAGGAAGACGGCTGTCGCAAGGCCGATGGTCTGCATCAGGACATCGGCAACGACCGCGCCGGATGCGCCGAGCGCGTTGCGCACCGTGCCGGAGGTCGCATGGTTGAGGCTCGGGTCGCTCACCGACCAGGTGGCCAGGCTTGCCGCCAGCATGGCCGCAAGCGCGATCAGGCCGAGCCCCGATGCGCCGACAAGGTTGCGCCGGATAAAGCGTTTGATCGGGCTCTGGGTGTCCAGAAGGTCCAGGTTGGAGCGGCGGCCGTGGCCGCGAACTGCGCTTGCCCGTCTCATGCTTTGTCTCCCAACCAGTTGGCCAAACGTCGAAGAGCTGTGTCGGTCTGTACCAGCGGCGCGGTCAGACTGATGCGAATGTAGGTCCGGCCCGGATTGCTTCCGTCGGACTGGTCCGAGGCGAGATAGCTTCCCGGCAGCACCTTTACGCCGGCATCGCGCCACAGGGCTTTGGTGACGGAAACCGCATCGCCCCATCTGCCGATGTCGAGCCAGAGAAAGAAGCCGGCTTCCGGCGTGACCGGTCCCAGGATCGGTCCGAGATGACGTTCGGCCACCTCGAATTTATCGTTGTAAAGCCTGCGGTTTTCCGCGACGTGGGCCTCGTCCTGATAGGCGCGGACGGCAACCGCCTGTGCCGGCAAGGGTACCTGCGGCGCAGCCAGGCCACGGAACTTTGCCCACTTGCGCAGGAATTCCGGATCGCCGGCGGCAAAGCCGCAGCGCAATCCGGCAAGGTTGGAGCGCTTTGACAGGGAGTTCAACACGACGATGTTGGAAAGATCGCCGCCCATGTCCCGGGCGGCTTCCAGAATTCCCGGGGGCGGGGTGTCGCGGTAGATTTCCGAATAGCATTCGTCGGCGAATATGAAGAACCGGTGCTTGCGCGCCAGCCCGATCAGACGCTGCCAATAGGCAATGTCCGCCGCATGCCCTTCCGGGTTGGTCGGCGAGGCGATGTAGAAGGCAACGGTCTCGTCGAGCAGGTCCGCGTCCAGACTGGTGAGATCGGGCAGGAAGTTGTTGCCCGGGACGGCGTCCAGCAGAACGGCCTGTGCGTCGGCCACATGGGCGGCGGCGGCATATGTCTGGTAGAACGGGTTCGGCAGAATGACTGCCGGATGATCGAGTCCCTTGTCCAGCTGGTCGCGTGCGGAAATCGCTCCGAAGGACAGGCCTTCGCGGGAACCGTTCAGCGGCAGGACTCCGTGCTCCGGGTCGACGAGGCCGTTCAGCTGATAGCGCCTGTCCAGCCAGGCGGCAATGGCGGCGCGGAACTCCGGCGTGCCGTTGATCGGCGGATAGCGGCGGAAGCCGGCCATGTTCTCCGCCAGAACTTCGGCGGTGAAATCGGGAATAGCGTGCTGCGGCTCGCCGATCGTCATGATGATCGGGTCAAGACCGGGCGTCTCGCCGTCAAGCAGTTCGGCAAGGCGTTGAAACGGATTGGAGCTCGGCAGGGATGTACCGCGCTTATAGGCTTTTTGGCTGGCAACCATGAACAGTCCGGCAGTCGTTACGCAAAAACTCGCACCGACCCTATATCGCGCATGGTAAATCTCTTATTAACCAAGCACCCGCCCGCGCGGTTCTTTCTTCATTCTTCCAAATCCTAGCCCTCGATCCGCAGAAATCCGGTGAGACCGGTTTTCTGGTGCTCGATCACATGGCAATGGAACGCCCAGTCACCGGGATTGTCGGCCACCAGCGCCACGTCCATCGTTTCCTCCTTCAGCAGCAAGGCCGTGTCCGTCACCAGTGGCGGCAGCTTGCGCTTGTTGGAGTTGAGCAGGCGGAAGGATACCCCGTGCAGATGGATCGGGTGGGCGTTCGGGCTCTCGTTGCGCAGCCGCAGAATGTA
The DNA here is from genome assembly GCF_050301095.1 of Roseibium sp. Lineage (GTDB taxonomy): Bacteria > Pseudomonadota > Alphaproteobacteria > Rhizobiales > Stappiaceae > Roseibium. The sequence goes on along the minus strand of NZ_JBNKYW010000023.1, from coordinate 21,054 downwards.
GGATTTGCCCTGTTTCAGCGTCGCCAGCGGATCAAGCGGCCCCGGCGCGTCGCCGGTCCAGGCGATGCGGTTGATTGACCAGAAAGTATAGCCGAGCGACCCGCAGATGCTCGGCCGGGGGGCATTCCCTTCCGGCGACCAGCCGAACACGAAATCGAGGACCTCGGCGTTATTCAGGTCCGCTTCCGGCACCGGATTCGGGTTGAGCGGCTTCAACTCCCTTAGATCGCGCCGGGCGCTCGCACCCGCGGGACGGAACCGGGCCAGAACCTTGTCGCCACCGGACTTGCGCCGGACAAGGCGGACATCAGCCGCCTCCCCGTCCGGAACCCGCAGCGCGATATCCGCCCTTTGACCGGGCGCCAGCGTGATGTCCGCTGCCGGAACCGGTGATGGCAGCGGATTGGAATCTAGGGCGATCACCAGCGCTTGTGCGCCTTCGACGGCATAGGTGCCGACCCGCGTCAGGTCGGTCACCGCCAGCCGCAGGCGAACGAGACTGCCGGCTTCGAGTTCAAAGTCCGGCTCGACCTGCCAGTTGACGGTCGAAACGGTGCCGAGCGTGCCGCCACGGGCGGCATTGCGGGGTTTGTAGAAGTCAATGAACTGGCCGTCGCTGCCCAGCCGGAAGTCGCGGATGTTAAGCGGCAGGTCTTTGTCGAAGCCCGGGTCTTCCCCGTCCTCCACAATCAGCATGCCGGTCATGCCCCGTGCAATCTGCTCCAGCGTGTTGCAGTGGGGGTGATACCAGAAGGTGCCGGCGTCCGGAGGCGTGAATTCGTAGCGGAAGGCCTGACCGGTTTCGATCGGGTTCTGGGTGAGATAGGGCACGCCGTCCATGCGGTTGGCGATCCTGAGGCCGTGCCAGTGGACGACGGAGGCTTCATCGAGCGCATTGGTCACCTCAATGGCGGTTTTCTGCCCCTGTTTGAGGCGTAAAACCGGGGGCGGCCCATCGGCGGCGAAGCTCATCATGGCCTTCGTCACCGTATCCGGCAGAATGCCGTGATCAAGACTGGAAAGGGTTAGCGCATGTTCCGCCGCCTGCGCCTGCCGGGCAGCAAAGCCGCCGGCTGCGAATGCGGACAGGGTGCCGGCGCTGCCGAGCAGAAACTCCCGCCGGGAAAGACCAAGCATTTGAAATCCTCATGTGTTCCGGGCGCGTCCGGGTGCACTCAACACAATGGACGCGACCTTCACAAGGATCAAATTGACGCGGGCGCCGGGTCCGTATCCCCAGGGTCCGTACCCTAGTACCCCGCCGCGTGGCCGTCCTTGCGCGGATCGGAACCGGCGGTCAGGAGATGCCGCGCCTTGTCGATCATGATCGCCTGACTGCCGCCGATGGGGCCACCCGCCGGACCGACCTTGTGGCCGAGGTCGGCAAGGCCGTCGAGCGTGGAGCCCGGAACAAGCCGTTCCGCCTGCAAGTCGTGGGTGTCCATGTCGAAGAACATGCGCGGGAAGTCGATCGCCGCCTGCACATCCATGCCGTAGTCGATGATATTCGTCAGCACATGAGCATGGCCGCAGGCCTGGTACTGGCCGCCCATCACGCCGAAGGAAAGGAACGGGGCGCCGTCCTTCAGCACCATGGCCGGAATGATCGTGTGCATCGGCCGCTTGCCGCCGTCGATCGAATTGGCGAATCCGGGCGCCGTCTTGAACGACTTGCCGCGGCAATGCAGCAGGACGCCGGTGTCGGGCGCAACGATGCCGCTGCCGAAGTCGCTGAAGAGCGAGTTGATGAAGGAGACCGCCCGGCCTTCCTTGTCGACCACGGTGAGATACACCGTGTCGGTCTGCGGCGGCAGCTGGGCCTCCGGAACGGAAGCCATGCGCCTGGATACGGACATCTGTTGCGCAAGCTGCTCCAGATAATCCGAGCCGATCAGGCGGGAATGGCAGACATCCATGTAGCCGGGATCGGTCACGAACTTGTCGCGGACCGCATAGGCGATCCGGGCGGCTTCCATCTCCAGATGGAACCGTTCGGGGCCGAGGGGATCCAGATGTTCAAGTCCGAAACGCTCCAGAAGACCGAGGATGACGAGCGCGATGATGCCTTGCCCGTTCGGTGGCAGCTCGGCGACCGTATAACCCTTGTAGTCCCGAAGCACCGGGGAGACGGCGGTCGTGTGACAGGCCGCCAGATCGTCCTTGGTCATCAGGCTGCCGTGCGCCTGCAGCGCGGCCACGATGTCATCAGCGATGGCTCCGGCATAAAAGGCTTCCGCGCCGCCCTCGGCGATCATCTGGAAGGTGTCTGCAAGCCGCGGGTATTTCAGGATGGTTCCGACCCTGGGCGCCTCGCCGTTCACCAGATAGCGGGCTGCGGATACGGGATCGGCCGACAGCTTGCCGACATTGGCAGCCCAGTCGTGGGCGACACGCGGAGCGACCGGAAAGCCGTCGCGCGCATATTGGATGGCCCGTTTGAACAGCGTCTTGAAGCTCTTGGTGCCGTGGGCCTTGAGCAGCGTTTCCCAGGCCCGGACGGCGCCCGGCACCGTGACCGCGTGCGGAGAGGTGTCGGTGATTTCGCTGACACCGAGTTCGGCCATTCTTTCCGGTGTTGCGGCCCGGGGTGCGGCCCCGGAGCCATTGAAGCCCGTCAGGCGGCCGTCCGGCTCCATGACGATGGCGAAACAGTCGCCGCCGATGCCGGTCATATGCGGTTCCACCACGCATTGCACTGCGACCGCCGCTATGGCCGCATCGACCGCATTGCCACCATTTTGCATGGTCTCCAGGGCTGCAGTCGTGGCGAGCGGATGGGAAGTGGAAGCCATGGCTTCGCGCGCCAATACCGGGGACCGGCCGGGTGCCTGAAAATCGCGCTTCACTGATGTCCTCCCACCTGCAACTGCTCATTGTTTCCGTTTCGCCGCAGAAGCTTCTTGGTAAACCTGCCTATTCGCCGGTGCGCATGTCTGCTAGCAAAATCGGATCGCGGGCAGCACCTTAAGGAGAAGCGGTGAAATGCGCAAACTGACACTTTCGACAGCAGAGACCATCACTATCGCCGCCTTTGAAAAAGCAGCGGAACTCAAGCTGAAACCGCTTACCGTCGCCGTTCTCGACGCGGGTGGTCATATGATCGTGCTCAAGCGACAGGACGGGGCATCGATCATGCGCCCGCAGATCGCTTCGGGGAAAGCCATCGGCGCGCTTGCTGTCGGAACCGGTACGAGGTGGCTCAACGCCAACGCCGAAACGCGCCCGCATTTCGTCAACGCCTTGAACGGCGTTTCCGGCGGCGCCATCGTTCCGGTTCCCGGCGGCGTTCTGATCAGGGATGAGACCGGAGAAACGCTCGGGGCCGTCGGCATCACCGGCGACACTTCCGAAAACGATGAAGCCTGCGCGGTGGCGGGGATTGAAGCGGTGAACCTGACGGCCGATTGCGGCTAGGCAACGGGACCGCTACCGGCCAAGCGGCTTGCGGAAGATTTCCAGACTGCCGGTCCGCGTCTCCATGGAGTCGATGCATTGCCAGTCCCTGCGTTCAAGCAGGGACCGTGCGGCCCCCGTCGTGGCATGGATTTCACCGAAGCCGAGCCTTCCGGCTTCCTGTTCCGCCGCCTCGACCAGCCGCGACCCGACGCCTAGGCGCCTCTTGTGCGGGGGGACGAGCAGCCCGGTGAGCCAGGCGCCCGGGTAGCGATCCGATCCGGGAGATGAGGTCCTCAGCGACACCGTTCCGACCGGTTCAGCTGCTGCGTCGAGCGCGACCAGGCAACTTGGCAGGCAGGCGGGATCGGCAAGACACGCCGTGAGATCAAGCCGGGCATCTCCGGGTCCGGACGGTCCGTACCAGCCCGGCCATTCTTCCAGATACCACTGTTCGATCCGGGGCAATGTCTCCTGACGGTCGGCCACCGAGACTACGGTCAGGCTCATCGCCGTCTTTCTGTTTGCTGGTCCTCGGAAAGCCCGGCGTCAGGACTTGTCGGAAAGCTGGTTGATCTTCTTCTGCATTTCCTCAAGCTGCCGCTTCATGTCGTCCAGATCGTTGGCCTCGGCCTTTGCCGGCTTGGGCGCGCCCGTGGAGGGGGTTTCGGAAGATCCGTTGTCGCCTGCCGGGAACGGCATGAACATCTTCATCGCCCGTTCGAACATTTCCGTGTTGCGCTTGACCTGGTCCTCGATCGCCTCGAAAGCGGTCGCGCCAAAGGTTTCGCTCATCTGCGAGCGCAGTTTTTCCTGCTCCTTGGTGAGCGAGGTCATGGAATATTCCAGAAAGCTCGGAACGAGCCCCTGCATGCTGTCGCCGTAAAAGCGGATCAGCTGGCGCAGGAATGCAACCGGCAGCAGGTTCTGTCCCTTGCCTTCCTGCTCGAAAATGATCTGGGTCAGCACGGACCGGGTGATGTCCTCGCCGGTCTTGGCGTCATAGACCACAAAATCCTCTTCCCCCTTCACCATCACCGCCAGATCCTCGAGCGTTACATAGGTGCTGGTGCCCGTGTTGTAGAGCCGCCGGTTGGCGTATTTCTTGATGATTGTTGGCTCGTTGTTCTTGGCCATCCGTCACTTCCGCCTGTCTGCCTTACGGCTGGAGCGAGAGTGTCCCCGCTCACGTTTCCCATTTGACGACAAGGCCTTCGCAGACCTGTCATCTCCTCCGACTAAGAGACTAAGCCAATCGTATCGGATCTTGCCACCCTTTTTATGTGCGCCGACGAAAGGATTATACCGCAATTGCGAAATCAGGCCGCTGAATGGGGGGGATACGGTTGACACAAAACCCGCCGCAGTTTCTAGTCCAAGCATCAACAGGGATACGCAGGTGCCCTTGCGGCACCAGCCCTCTACGGTCAATCGGCCTCAAGTTCTGGAGAATATGATGAGCGCTTTCACCGATATCGTCATCGTCAGTGCGACCCGCACACCGGTCGGGACCTTCAACGGATCCTTCGCCAATACCCCTGCACATGATCTGGGCGCCATCGTCATGAAAGCGGCCATGGAAAAGGCCGGAGTGGACGCAGGCGACATTGACGAGGTCGTCTTCGGCCAGGTCCTGACCGCAGGTCAGGGGCAGAACCCCGCCCGACAGGCAGCCATCAAGGCCGGCATTCCGGACAGCGCGACCGCATGGACCCTCAACCAGGTGTGCGGCTCCGGCCTGCGCACGGTTGCCATTGCAGCGCAGCAGATCCTGACCGGCGACGCCACCATCATGATGGCGGGCGGCCAGGAAAACATGTCGCTGTCGCCGCACTGCGCCCATATGCGCGCCGGCTACAAGATGGGCGACTACAAGATGATCGACACCATGATCAAGGACGGCCTGTGGGACGCCTTCAACGGCTACCACATGGGCCAGACCGCCGAAAACGTCGCCGAGAAGTGGCAGATCAACCGCGAGCAGCAGGACGAATTCGCGGTTGCCTCCCAGAACAAGGCGGAAGCCGCCCAGAAGGCGGGCAAGTTCAAGGATGAAATCACGCCGGTCACCGTCGTCGAACGCCGGGCCGAGCGCGTGGTGGAAGACGACGAGTACATCCGCCATGGTGCCACGCTGGAAAGTGTCGCCAAGCTGCGCCCGGCCTTCACCAAGGATGGTTCCGTCACCGCCGCCAACGCCTCCGGTCTCAATGACGGTGCCGCCGCCATCCTCGTGATGAGCGCGGCAGAAGCCGAAAAGCGCGGCCTGACCCCGCTCGCCCGCATCGCTTCCTGGGCAACCGCGGGCGTCGATCCGGCGGTCATGGGCTCCGGTCCGATCCCGGCCTCCCGCAAGGCCCTGGAAAAGGCCGGCTGGAACGCCGCCGACCTGGATCTGGTGGAAGCCAACGAAGCCTTTGCCGCCCAGGCCTGCGCCGTGAACAAGGACATGGGCTGGAACCCGGATATCGTCAACGTCAACGGCGGTGCGATCGCCATCGGTCACCCGATCGGCGCCTCCGGCGCCCGCATCCTGACCACGCTGCTGCACGAAATGGGCCGCCGCGACGCCAAGAAAGGCCTCGCCACGCTCTGCATCGGCGGCGGCATGGGCGTTGCCATGTGCCTGGAACGCTGATCGGGCACGATTGAAACAACCATGGTCGGCGCACCGCGCCGGCCATGACCTTCAAGAGAGAGAACGACGGAATCTAAAAACCCCAAGGAGCCCGAAGGGCCCGGAACCGGAAGTCAGGAGGAAGGGGAATGAGCAAGGTCGCATTGGTCACTGGTGGCACGCGTGGTATCGGCGAAGCAATTTCGCGCGGTCTGAAGGATGCAGGTTACACGGTGGCGGCCACATACGCCGGCAATACTGAAAAAGCTGAGGCCTTCAAGGCGGAAACCGGCATTCACGTCTACAAGTGGGACGTCTCCGATCCTGACGCCTGCGCGGCAGGTATTGCCCAGGTGGAAAGCGAATTGGGACCTGTGGAGGTTCTCGTCAACAACGCGGGCATCACCCGTGACGGCATGTTCCACAAGATGGAATTCGACCAGTGGCGCGCTGTCATGTCCACCAACCTGGACAGCATGTTCACCATGACCAAGCCGGTCATCAACGGCATGCGCTCTCGCGCCTCCGGCCGGATCATCAACATCTCGTCGATCAACGGCCAGAAGGGCCAGATGGGCCAGACCAACTACTCCGCTGCCAAGGCCGGCGTGATCGGCTTCACCAAGGCGCTTGCCCAGGAGAACGCCTTCAAGGGCATCACCGTCAACTGCGTCTGCCCCGGCTACATCAACACCGACATGGTCGCCGCCATGCCGGAGAAGGTGCTGGAATCCATCATCTCCGGCATCCCGGTCGGCCGCCTCGGCCATCCTGAGGAAATCGCCCAGACGGTCGTTTACCTCGCCTCCGACGCCGCCGCCTTCATGACCGGCGCCGTGATGACCATCAACGGTGGCCAGTACATCGCCAACGGCTGAGTTGGCGGGATCTGTCCCAAGCATGCGGAAAGGCGCCCTCAGGGCGCCTTTTTTATGCAGCAGGACGCATTCCGGCATTTGCCTTGCCATGTGATCTGGCAAATGAAATGTCAGACAGACTTTTGGGAAAAGACCCTCGCTGCTTGACCCTGACACGGTGCATCACCTATGTCCGGAAGAGGCAGCCTTGAACAGGAAACCAAATCGCGATGGAATTCGAACACGCTCCGAACGACCCGACCCGCAAGGAACTTTCGCCGCTCCTGAAGCTGGCACTGGAATTGGGGCCGCTCGGCGTGTTTTTCCTGTTCAACGCCCGGGGCGAGCAGATCGCGGCGGCCTTTCCCGTGCTTCAGGCCGTCGGCAAGCCGATCTTCCTGGCAACGGCAGCTTTCATGATCGCCATTACCGTTTCGCTGGTCGCGTCCCTGTGGCTTACCAAGCGCCTGCCGATCATGCCGGTGGTCTCCGGTGTCGTCGTCCTGGTCTTCGGGGCACTGACGCTCTGGCTGCACGATGATCTTTTCATCAAGCTGAAGCCGACGATCGTGAATTGCCTGTTCGGCTCGGTCCTGCTGGGCGGGCTCCTGTTCGGCAAGCCCCTGCTCGGCTATGTCTTCGACAGTGCCTTCCGCCTGACGGACGAGGGCTGGCGCAAGCTGACGTTTCGCTGGGGCGTGTTCTTCTTCGTGCTGGCGGTGATCAACGAGGTCGTCTGGCGCAGCTTCTCGACCGATTTCTGGGTCAGCTTCAAGGTCTTCGGCATAATGCCGATCACGCTGGTCTTCACGCTCTTCCAGCTGCCCTTGATCCAGAAATACGCCATCGTCGAGGATGGCAAGGACGCCTGAGGGCGGCAGAGCCTACACACCGATAGCCGCGCTGGTCGTTTTAACACTCATCTTGTCATCCCTGCGAAGGCTGGGATTCAGTAATCGCAGGCGCTTGAATAGTCCGGCGACGCCAACAGTTACGGGATCCCGGTCTTGCCGCTGATGCGTCAAACCGGGATGACAACAAACAGGCGTGAGCAATACCTAGTGCAGATCCCCGCGCCCGAAGGACACGTCCCGGCGGGCGCCGGTGATGGAGATGGAAAAGCCTGCGATCACGTCGATCAGCGCAATCACCGTCAGGATGAAGAACAGCGACGTGGCAGCGGTCTGATGCACCAGGAACTCCACCAGATAAATGACGAACACCAGGACGGACAGCATGTGGTCGAGCAGCGCCATCGTGCCGATGCGGGTGGCTTTCAGGATTTCAAGGAAAAGAAACAAGAGGCCCATGGTGATCAGGAGGTCGCTGGCCAGCAGCTGAAAGATGGCGCCTGACACCATTGGCACGGTGAAAACCGGTTCGGACCAGAAATTGGCGTTCGAGGCGCCCTTGGTGAAGGCCAGGCCGTTATAGATCAGCAGCGTGAAAAAGGTGAAGGGAAGGGCGGACAAAAGGCGCATCGAACGGCTCCCGCAAGAGTATGGGGCCCGGGAACGGGCGAACCTGTTATGACCTGACACGGGGAATGCCGCCATTTCAAGGCAAAAGAAAAAGGCCGGCCTGTCGAAACAAGGCCAGCCTCAATCCTGGTTTGCCATGCGGCGATCCACCCTGAAATCCGAGCAGTTTATGCGTCGTCCTTCGGAGCGAGGATCTGACGGCCCCGGTACATGCCGGACTTCAGGTCAACGTGATGCGGACGGCGCAGTTCGCCCGAATCCTTGTCCTCAACGTAAGTCGGCTGTTTCAGGGCGTCCGCGGAACGGCGAAAACCGCGCTTCATGCGCGAGGTTTTTCTCTTTGGAACGGCCATTTTGTTTTTCTCCGTGGTCCATAACCGCGCTGCCCGGACCGGGTTAGCCCGGGGCGTGGCGTCACGCAGCGTGTTGGAATGCGCGGCGTTATACAGGCAACGCCGGCGTTTTGCCACCCCATAGACGAAATTTTCTTTTTCTAACTAGAGGAAGCGGCATCTGCGGTCCACCGCAGGGGTGTCATTTCCCCAGAACACAGCCGAAAATCGGTCCGGCCACTTTGACGCGCGCCATGTTGGTTGCGGCGAGCCGCCGGTGTCCCGGGCGGGGTTTCGCCGGGTTCCTGCCGAGCGGATTCGGCAGGGCTGTCGCCAGCCGGGCGGCCTCCGCCCTGGTCAGGTCCTTCGCCTTCTTGCCGAACCAGGCCTGCGCAGCCGCCTCCGCCCCGAAGATGCCCTCGCCCCATTCGGCAATGTTCAGGTAGATCTCCAGGATACGTTTCTTGGTCAGGATCGCGTCCAGCATCAGGGCCAGCGGCAACTCCAGACCCTTGCGCAGATAGGAGCGCTCGCCCCACAGAAACAGGTTCTTGGCGGTCTGCATGGTGATGGTGCTGGCGCCGCGCGGCCGCTCGCCGTCGGTCAGGGCCTCGACCTGATCCTGCAGCGCGTCCCATTCGACGCCGTGATTGCTGCAGAACCGGCTGTCCTCGGAGGTGATCACCGACCTGATCAGATTGGGCGAAATGTCTTCCAGCGGCACCCATTGCCGGTCCACCCAGAGAAACTGGACATAGCGGCCGATCATCAGCGTGCTGACCGGGGGCACGACGGAATAGATCACGGTGAGGACCGGCGGCAGCAGGAGCAGGATCAACAGGAGTTGCAGAAGGCGTTTGCGAACAGTGCGGAACACACCTCCTTTCGCGGAGGATCGCGCGCTTTCCCTGGTTGCCGCCTTATTCCGGGCCATTCAGCTTCCGCTCGTTATCGACAATGAAGTCCCGGACAACCGGAACCGCATCCCGCTCCTTCGACAGAAGAAGCTGGAACACCATGTTGGATCCGTGGAGAAAGCCCAGTTCGACCGCACAGAGATAGAACTCCCACATGCGGCAGAAGGTTTCGTCGTAAAGACCGGCCGCCTCCGCCCGTCTGGCTTCGAAGCGGCGCCGCCAGTCGCGAATGGTGTAATAGTAGTGGAGCCGCAGGATTTCCGCATCGCACACCCATAGCCCAAGCCGCTCGGTGGACGCAAAAACTTCCGAGAGGGCGGGTACGTATCCTCCGGGGAAAATGTACTTTCGGATGAAGGGACCGGTGGTTCCGGGAGGCGTCATGCGGCCGACGGAGTGGATAACGGCGTAACCGCTTTCCGACAGGCATTCCCGGATTTTGCCAAAATAGGCGTCCAGATGCCCGATGCCGACATGCTCCATCATGCCGACGGAGATGATGCGGTCGAATGTACCCTCAAATTCCCGGTAGTCCTTCAGCACGAAGGTCACCCGGTCCTCAAGGCCGGCCGCACGCACACGCTCCTCGGCGATTTTTACCTGTTCCGGGGAAACGTTGAGGGAAGTGACGCGGGCGCCGGCCTCGGCCATCCGGATGGCCAGCGACCCCCAGCCGCCACCGATTTCAAGGACTTCCATGTCCGGCTCAAGGTCGAGCTTGGCAACCAGATGTGTGAGTTTCGCCGCCTGCGCCTTTTCCAGGCTGTCGTCCGGATCGGTGTAATAGGCGCAGCTGTAGTTGAGCCCTTCGTCCAGAAACAGCCGGTAGAGATCGGTCGACAGGTCGTAGTGGTGGCGCGCCTGCTGCTTCGCCCGTTCCACGCTGTTCTTCTGGTGGTGCCTGCGGAACGCCTTCCAGCCCTTGCGCAACAGCCCCTGGACCGGATGTGCCCCGAGCGGGGCCCGGTTGATGGAGAACAGGAACATGAAGTCGTAGCAGGTCGAGCCTTCCTCCATCGTCAGGGTTCCATCCATATAGGCCTCGCCCGCCGCCAGTTCCGGGTTGAGAAACAGCGACCGGTAAAGCTTCCTGTCGTGAAGGCGGATGGTAACGGTCGGCCCATCCTCGCCCGAGCCGAACTCGTGGACCTTGCCGGCAACGTCCACGACGCGCATGCGGCCGCGCCGGATGAAGGATCGAAGCAGGCTGGACAACAGTTTCATGAGGCAATTCTCCGGAATATGCGTGGTGCAAAACGTTTTGATGGCCGATTTTCAATTTCCAGCCTTGACGATACAGAGAATTGGTTTCAGGGAAACCCGGACCTTCAAAAAAGTACCCATGTGCGCCGGAGCCCATCGTGACCCTTGACCTGAAGCAGCATTTGGCGGCTCAAGCCGGAAGAGTGGAAACCTGCCTGGAGCAGCTCTTGAACGATGTTGCCCTACAGGAGGAAATCGTCCGCCCTCCGCGTCTGCTGGCGGCCATGCGCCATGGTGCTCTCAACGGCGGGAAACGCCTCAGGCCCATTCTTGTGCTGGAAGCCGCGAACCTCTTCGGCCATGCGGACAACGGCGCCCTCAAGGCCGCTTGCGCCCTGGAACTCATTCACTGCTATTCGCTGGTACATGACGACCTGCCGGCAATGGACGACGACGACCTGCGCCGGGGCCAGCCGACGGTTCACAAGGCCTATGACGAGGCAACCGCCATTCTGGCGGGGGACGCCCTGCTGACGCTGGCCTTCGATGTGATCGCAGAGGACACCGTCCATGCCGACCCCTCGGTCCGCCTGCGCCTGTCCCGGGAGCTTTCCCGCGCCGCCGGTGTCGGCGGCATGGCGGGCGGCCAGATGCTGGACCTGGAGTCGGAGCACCGCGAGCGCAGCGAGGCGGAAATCCGGCGGTTGCAGTCCATGAAGACCGGCGCTTTGCTGCGCTACGCCTGCCGCTCGGGCGCCATCCTGGCGGATGCGGGCGATGCCGACGTCGACCGACTGACCCGCTTCGGCGAGGTGATCGGCCTGGCCTTCCAGCTTGCCGACGATCTCCTGGACGTTGAATCGACCCCGGAAGCCATGGGCAAGGCCACCGGCAAGGACGCGGAGGCCGGCAAGGCGACGCTTGTGGGCCTCATGGGCGTGGAGAAGACACGCGCCGAACTGGCGCTGCTCCTGAGCGAGGCGGAAGACCTTCTGGCCCCCTATGGCGAGCGCGCAAAGGTTTTGACGGCCCTTGCCGGCTACATCGTCAACCGGTCGAACTGAAACCCTGATGCTTTGGTGTATCCCCGGGTGAGCGAAGCGAGACACCGGGGCGACACTCCGGTCGTACTTCGGCCTGCACCCAGGAAAGATACTTCCCGGATTACTCTGCCGGAGCGTCCTTGGCGTGGCGGCCGAAATCCGGGGCGTCGGTTTCCTGGCCGGCTTCGATGATCGACCGGCGGATGCTGCGGGTGCGGGTGAAGAGGTCGAACAGCATGTCGCCGTCGCCCCAGCGGATCGCACGCTGCAGGGCGGAAAGGTCCTCGGAGAACCGCGCCAGCATCTCCAGGATCGCTTCCTTGTTGTGCAGGCAGACGTCACGCCACATGGTCGGATCGGACGCGGCAAGACGGGTGAAGTCGCGGAAACCGGAGGCGGAGTATTTGATCACTTCTGACTTGGTGACGGTTTCCAGGTCGTCCGCCGTGCCGACGATGTTGTAGGCGATCAGATGCGGCAGGTGCGAGACAATCGCCAGCACCAGGTCGTGATGCCGGGCGTCCATCCGGTCGACATCCGAGCCGCAGCCGCGCCAGAAGGTGCTGAGCTTTTCAATCGCTTGCCGGTCCGTCCCTTCGGGCGGGGTCAGGATACACCAGCGCTGGTCGAACAGGGTCGGAAAACCGGCGTCGGGGCCGGACTGTTCCGTGCCGGCGATCGGATGGCCCGGAATGAAGTGCACGCCGTCCGGCACATGCGGGCTGACCTGATCGACGACCGATCCCTTGGTCGAGCCGACGTCGGTCAGGATGGCACCTTTCTTCAGGGCAGGCGCGATCCATTTGGCAACCGCCTCGTTGGCCCCGACCGGAACGCACAGGATGACAAGGTCTGCCCCTTCGACCACGTCGGCTGCGTCGAGCGAATAGATGTCCCCCAGGCCCAGTTCCTCGGCCCGCTGCAAGGTGGCGGGCGAGCGGGTGGAAATCGCGATTTCCTTCACCAGACCACGCTGGCGGGCGACTTGCGCAAGGGAGGAGCCGATCAGGCCGATCCCGATCAGCGCCATGCGTTCAAAAAGGGGGGCACCAGTCATGTTTTTCTAAAATTCTGCTTTCAGGCTTGTTCCAGAAACGCTTTCAAATGCGCTACGACCGTGCGGTTGGCGTCTTCCGAGCCGACCGTCATGCGAATGGCGTTCGGCAGGCCGTAGTTGCCGACCATGCGCAGCACGCACCCGCGCTCCAGCAAATAGGCATCGGCATCCGGCGCGCGCTTGCCGTCTTCGTCGGGGAAGTGGATCAGCACGAAGTTGCCGACGCTCGGCGTTACCTTCAGGCCGAGCCCTTCCAGTTCTGCGGTCAGCCAGGGCAGCCATCTTTCGTTGTGCTCGACCGAGCGGGCGACAAATTCGCGGTCCTTGACCGCGGCAATGCCCGCCGCGCCTGCCATGCCGGAGACGTTGAACGGACCGCGGATGCGGTTGAGCGCATCGATGATGTGGGCCGCGCCGAAACCCCAGCCGAGGCGCAGGTTGGCGAGGCCGTAGATCTTGGAAAATGTCCGTGTCATGAAGACATTGTCGGAGGTCGCGGCCAGCTCGATGCCGCTCTCATAGTCGTTCTTGCGCACATATTCGCCATAGGCCGCGTCCAGCACCAGCAGGACATGCGGCGGCAGGCCTTCGTGCAGGCGCTTGACTTCCCCGAACGGCAGATAGGTGCCGGTCGGATTGTTCGGGTTGGCGATGAAGACCATTCTGGTCTTGTCCGTGACCCGCGCCAGAATGGCATCGACATCGGTCGTCAGGTCTTTCTCCGGCGCCACGACCGGCGTGGCTCCCGCCGCCCGGATCGCGATGTCGTAGACCAGGAAGCCATGCTCGGAATAGATTGCCTCGTCGCCGGCGCCGAGATAGCCATAGGCCACCAGGCTCAGGATTTCGTCAGAGCCCGCACCGCAGATGATCCGGTCCGGATTGAGACCGTAGACCTCGCCGATGGCGGCCCGCAGATCGCTCGAGGATCCGTCCGGGTAAAGCTCCAGATGCTGGGCAACCGCTTCCAGGGCCGCTCGTGCCGCGGCGCTCGTGCCGAGCGGGGTCTCGTTGGAGGACAGCTTGTGAACGGTCTTGCCGTGGGTGCCCTTGGACTTGCCCGGAACATAAGGCGCGATATCCAGAACGCCGGCCTTGGGCTGCGGGCGGTTGATGCTGTTTTCTGCGGCTTCAGTCACTTTTGTCATCTCGTTCATTCCTGAGACTCTCCACCTTCCGGGTCGAATGTGTCTTCCGTGTCACCATCGATCGGCGCGGCATACCCGCCGACGCGTCTTAAGACGTCCGGTTCCGCGCCGGCTGCGGCGCAGGCCTTGAGAACTTCGTCTTCCCGAAGGTCACCCGATATCGCGAGCAGGGCGTCGACCCCGCGGGCGGACCGGAAAAAGCTGAGCACTTCAATGCCCTGGTCCATCAGTTTGCCGGGCAGGAGGTCCGACCAGCGCGCGTCATAGACCGCGATATCGGCCGTGTCGGCAAGGCTGTCCGCCCTGGCCAGCACCAGCGCCGGGAGATCCGCGGGCCGCTCGTCCAGAACGACGAAGGGGAGACGTGCGCGTACCTGTGCACCGGCTTCGCTCAATCCCCGCCACCAGGGCAATTCGGCGCGATCCGCCAACGCCACGATGCCGAGGTCGCCGGTCGATGCGGCAACCGCGCCAACCACGTCGGACGCATCGCTGCCGGGAACCAGGTCCACCGAAAATCCGAAATAGAACCGCGCCAGATCCAGCATGTCGATCAGATCCGCGCTGCCATCGAGATGCACCGCGGTTTCCCGGTCGAGTCCGCTGCAGGCGCAGATGATATCGCGCCAGATGTGCTCGGCGGTCGTCAGAGGCAGTTTGCCCTGATGGCGTTCCACCATCTGGCGCATCGTGTCCGCATCCTGCTCCGGCCGGTAAAGGGCGCCGTTCTCGCCGGTCGATCCCAGGACGGCGGCGAGGTCCGTCTCGGCTTCGGCGCGCTCCATCAGGGCAGCGTGGATCCGCGCGTCGATTTCATCGACCCGCGCCCGCAAATCGTCCAGAGACTTCCCGCCGTCCGGCAAATGAGACATCTGAGGCTCCAGCCTTCTCGTAACAAGCGTCGTTCACAATGGGTTCAGCGGCGGATAGTCATAGGCATGTGATCGCTCAAAGGCAAAAGAAAACATTGACTCGGCGCGCTTCGCGCGGCTACGTCGCCAGTCTGGTTGCCGCGCGCTTCCGGGAGCTTGCCTTTTGGTCCCGGCACAAGACGTTGCAATCGGTCAGGAAATTCACGCAAAGCCAATGAGCCGTTCCCTGAGTCATGTCCAGCGAAACTTCACCGCCAGCGCCGCTCAAAGAGCAGACGAGGAATGAAGCGGAAACGCCTTCAAGCCGGCTCGCGCGCTTCCCGGCGGAGGCGCCGCTGGAACTGGATTCCGGTGCCAGGCTCGGCCCCTGGCAGATTGCCTTCGAGACTTACGGCGAACTGAACGCCGACAGGTCCAACGCCGTCCTGGTCTGTCATGCCCTGACGGGCGATCAGTATGTCGCCTCGAAGAACCCGGTGACCGGCAAACCCGGCTGGTGGGAGCTGATGGTGGGGCCCGGAAAGCCGGTCGACACCAATCATTATTTCGTCATCTGTTCCAATGTCCTGGGCGGGTGCCTGGGGACCACGGGACCTGCCACCATCAATCCGGCAACGGGTGCGCCCTACGGCCTCGACCTGCCAGTCGTCACCATCCGCGACATGGTGCGCGCGCAGGCGCGGCTGGTCGATCATCTCGGCATCGACACGTTGTTCGCCGTGATCGGCGGCTCCATGGGCGGCATGCAGGTGCTGCAATGGGCGGCAAGCTATCCCGAACGTGTCTTTTCCGCCGTGCCGATCGCGGCCGCGGCCCGGCACACGTCGCAGAATATCGCCTTCCATGAGGTCGGCCGCCAGGCGATCATGGCCGATCCGAACTGGCGGGGCGGCAATTACATCCAGGAGGGCTGCCGTCCGACAAAGGGCCTGGCGGTGGCACGCATGGCCGCCCATGTCACCTACATGTCGGACGAGTCGCTTCACCAGAAATTCGGGCGCAACCTTCAGGACCGGGACAACCTGACCTTCGGCTTCGACGCGGACTTCCAGATCGAAAGCTATCTGCGGCATCAGGGCATGACCTTCGTCGACCGGTTCGACGCCAATTCCTATCTCTATGTCACGCGCGCCATGGATTATTTCGATCTCGCGGACCAGTTCGGCGGTACGCTGGCCAATGCTTTCACGGGTACGAAAACCCGCTTCTGCGTGATGTCGTTTACCTCCGACTGGCTGTTTCCGACGTCGGAAAGCCGCCGTGTGGTCAAGGCGCTGAACGCGGCCGCTGCCAATGTCTCCTTCGTCGAGATCGACAGCGACCGGGGACACGATTCCTTTCTGCTAGACGTACCGGAGATGTTTCAGACCATTCAAGGTTTCATCACCGGGACGGCGCGGGCGCGCGGTCTGCCGGCGCCTGGAGAGGAGGCTGGCGTATGAACCTTGCACCTCACCAGACCCGGCCGGGCAAGACCCGCGGCGACCACAAGGTGGTGGCGTCCTTAGTGCCGGAAGGCTCCAGGGTTCTCGACATCGGTTCGGCGGACGGGGCTTTGCTTGATCTTCTGCTGCGCGAGCGGCATGTGGACGGGCGCGGCATCGAGCTGTCCCAGGAAGGGGTGAACCGCTGCGTTGCCCGGGGACTTTCGGTCATCCAGGGCGATGCCGACCAGGATCTGGCCGACTATCCGGACCAGGCCTTCGACGTCGTCATTCTCAGCCAGACCCTGCAGGCGACCCGGGAACCGAAGACCGTGGTGCGCGAACTTCTGCGCATCGGCAAGCAAGTGGTGATCTCGATCCCGAATTTCGCCCATTGGCGCAACCGCGCCCAGCTGCTCTTCCGCGGCCGCATGCCGGTGACCAAGTACCTTCCCTACGAATGGTACGACACGCCGAACATTCACTTCTGCTCTTTGCGCGACTTCGTCGAACTGTGCCGGGAACTGGACGCGAAGGTCGAAAAAGCCGTCGCGCTGAGCGCCAAGGGCAACAAGATCCCGGTCAATGCCCCCTGGTGGGTCTGGAATCTCGTCGCCGAACAGGCCGTGTTCCTGCTGAAGCGGTAGAGCGGGTCACCGTTCCGGCCGCGTCTCCCGGACCATCGTCAGCAGAATGAAGCCGGCGGCGAAGAATATCAGAATGACGGACATGCCCGCGGGCTGGCTGCCGGTGAGGCTGGTAACGATACCGACGGTGAGCGGCGCGAGAAAGCTGGTCACCTTGCCGGACAGCGCCAGCAGGCCGAAATACTGCGTCATGCGGTCGGCGGGTGCCAGCCGGATCAGCAGGCTGCGGCAGGACGCCTGCAGCGGGCCCGAAACGGCGCCGATCAGGCCACCAAGGGCGATGAACATCTGCTCCGGCAGCGAGGCGAAGAGCGCGCCTTCGGGGGCTGCTGCCGTCTTGACAACGAAGAGCACCGTCGTCCTGTCGACCGAAATCATGCCGAGACCACAGATCATCAGCACGATCAGCGCAAACAGAATGACCGGTCTGGCGCCGAAACGGTCGTCCATCGGGCCGCCGAGGATCAGTCCAAGCGTACCGGTCACCGTCAGGATGATGCCGAAGGTTCCGATCTCGATGGCGCCCCAGCCGAGCTGTCCGGCGGCATAGATGCCGCCGAAGGCAAACAGGGCCACCAGCCCGTCCTTGAAGATCATGTTGGCCAGCAGGAACAGGAATATGTTCCGGTTCCGGCGTGCCTGGGCGAGGCTCTCCAGGAGGTTCGCCAGCCCCGTTCGCACCGCCTGCCCGATCTTTGCCTGTTGCGGCACGTCCGGGACGAACAGGAACATCGGCAACGCGAAGACGGCAAACCAGAGCGCGGAAAACGGGCCGACGACCCGGTCGCCTTCTTGCGTGGCCGCATCCAGACCGAAAACAGGTACGAGGTTAAGCAATGTGAGGCCCGTTTCAGGTCTTGCAGCAAAGAAACCCAGCGCGATCACCAGGGTCACCAGCCCGCTCACATACCCGAGCGCCCAGCCGAAACTCGACAGGCGGCCGATGTGGGCGGGGGGAACCAGAGAGGGCATCATGGCGTTGTTGAAGACCGTGGCGATCTCGATCGAAAGTGTACCGATGGCAAAAGCGGTCAAGGCGATGGCGATGGCGTTGGGGTTTCCCGGTGCGGCATACCAGATGGCCCAGCAGCTGATCAGAAAGGGAAGGGTGCAGAGGAGAATCCAGCGTTTCCGGCGTCCTGTGGCGTCCGCCACCGACCCGAGAATTGGCGCGGAAACGGCGATGGCAAGCCCCGCTGCCGCCGTCGCATACCCCCAGAGCGATTGCCCCTCCGCCGGCGTGGCGGCCAGCGTGGAGGCAAAATAGGGCGCAAAGACAAAGGTGGTGATCAGCGTGAAGAAGGGCTGCGCGGCCCAGTCGAACAAGGCCCAGGAAACCACCGCGCGCCGGTCCGCACCTCCGAAGGAAAGATCTGCCACCCCTGTCTCCCGAGAGCTCTGCTGTTCCTGTCAAAAAGGCCGGCAGGGGATCTGCCGGCCTTGTTCTTCATTCGCAACCGCGGTCAGGCTGCCGAGCAGATTTCTGCCAGCAGGCAGGCTGCGACCGAGAATTTGGAGACACTGAGGCCACCGTCCAGGATCTCGGTGACCGCCTGCCGCGTGCGGACGACCTCCTTCTGATGTTTTTCCAGCCAGGCCGCGAAGCCGCCGTCCCGGACCGCTTCGATGGCCAGGGTGCGATGGGCGGCAAACAGGGTCGCCCGGGCCCGGTCGAGCGCGAGACCGTCATAGTAGTCCTGAACGTCCAGTTCGGCGGTGCGTTCGTGCATCGCGCCGATCTCGAAGTGGTGCGCAACTTCGTAGTAGGCGGTCGCGGCCGTATCCAGGTTCGCGCCGGTTTGTTCCGAAACGATGACGATGTCCGGAATGGCATGTTCGGCGAGCAGCCAGGCGATCCGCTTGGCAAGTGCTTCCGGCACGCCCTTTTCCATATAGGCGGCGGCCCGCTCGTTGAGCATGGCGGCGGGTTCCTCGGGCAGGACCGATTCCAGACGGCCGCGCAGGGCGGAAATGCCGGAGCGGAAGCGTTCGACAACCGCAGACAGGCCGTTTTCGAAGGAAACGTTGCGCTTGAACCAGACCACCCGTTCCAGCAGCAACGTCTGGACTTCTGAATAAAGTTCCAGCTGCAGGTCGCCGTCGATCTTCGTGTCGAGCGCGTCGATTTCCTCGTTGAGTTCGGTCAGATCGTAGCTGTTGCGCACGGCGACGAAGCCTTGCGCGATTTCCGTCGGCGTCGCGCCGGTCTGGTCGATCAGGCGCGTCAGGAAGGTCGGTCCGCCCCGGTTGATCATGGAATTCGCCAGCATGGTGGCGATGATTTCGCGGCGCAGCCGGTGACCGTTGATCTCGTCCTGGTAGGTGCCGGCCATCTGGTCCGGGAAGTAGCGGAAGAGTTCGCGGGCCAGGTAATCGTCGTCCGGAACCGAGCTTTCCAGCAGGCTGTCGAACAGCGTGATCTTGGCATAGGCCAGAAGCACGCCGAGCTCGGCCCGGGTCAACGCCTGTCCGGCCTTGCGCATTTCGTCGAGGGTCGCCTCGTCCGGCAGTTGCTCGACCACCCGGTCCAGGTGCCCTTCCTGTTCCAGCTGGCGCATCATGCGGACCTGATAGCCGAAGTCCTGCATGCCGCGCAGTTCGGTCATGGAAATGGCCAGCGTCTGCAGATAATTGTTCCGCAGCACAAGCTCCGCGACCTCGTCGGTCATCTCCGCCAGCAGCTGATTGCGCTGTTCGATGGTCAGCTTGCCGGTCTTGACCGCCGCGCCGAGCGCAATCTTGATGTTGACCTCCATATCCGAGGAGTTCACGCCGGCGGAGTTGTCGATCGCGTCCGAGTTGCAGCGTCCGCCTTTCTTGTTGAACTCGATGCGGGCCAGTTGGGTCAGACCGAGATTGGCACCTTCGCCGATCACCTTGGCACCCACTTGTGGAGCGGTGATGCGGATCGGGTCGTTGGCCCGGTCGCCCGCGTCGGCATCGGTTTCCGTGGTTGCGCGGATATAGGTGCCGATGCCGCCGAACCAGAGCAGGTCCACCTTCATCCTCAGGATGGCCATCATGACCTCCTGTGGTGTGGCGTTGGCCTTGTCGAGTTGCAGGAGTGATCGGATTTCCGGGGTAAGCGGAATGGACTTGAGCTGGCGGGAGAAGATGCCGCCGCCCTTGGAAATCAGCTCTGCATTGTAGTCCTTCCAGGAGGAGCGCCCCAAGTCGAACAGGCGTTTGCGTTCCTTCCAGCCCGTCGCCGGGTCCGGATCCGGATCGATGAAGATATCCCGGTGGTCGAAGGCGGCCACGAGCTTCGTCGCCTTGGACAGGAGCATGCCGTTGCCGAAGACGTCGCCGGACATGTCGCCGACGCCGGCGGCGGTGAAGGGCTCCGTCTGGATGTCCCGGTTCATCTCCCGGAAATGGCGCTTGACCGCTTCCCAGGCGCCGCGCGCGGTGATGCCCATCTTCTTGTGGTCATAGCCGGCGGACCCGCCGGACGCGAAGGCGTCGCCCAGCCAGAAGTGCCGGCCTTCCGAGATGCCGTTGGCCGTGTCGGAGAAGGTGGCCGTGCCCTTGTCGGCGGCCACGACCAGATAGGGATCGTCGCCGTCGAACCGCTTGACGCTTTCCGGCGGCAGAACCTTGTCCTCTTCCAGGTTGTCGGTGACGTCGAGCAGGGCGTTGATGAAGATCTTGTAGCTTTCCGTGCCCTCCCTGAACCAGGCTTCACGGTCGCTCATTGGCGGCAGAAGCTTCGGGACGAAGCCGCCCTTGGCGCCGACGGGAACGATCACCGCGTTCTTGACCTGCTGCGCCTTGACGAGGCCGAGCACCTCCGTGCGGAAGTCCTGTGGACGGTCGGACCAGCGCAGGCCCCCGCGGGCGACCATGCCGAAGCGCAGGTGCACCCCTTCCACCCGCGGGCTGTAGACGAAGATCTCGCGGAAGGGCCGGGGCTGGGGCAGATCGTCGATGCTGCGGCTGTCGATCTTGAAGGCGAAGGTCGGCTTCGGCTGTCCGTCCTTGCCGAGCTGGTAGAAGTTGGTTCTGAGGATCGACTCGATGGCGTTCTGGAAGCGGCGCAGGATGCGGTCGTCGTCGAGGCTGG